>JARJMX020000048.1 GCA_029335925.2 Gammaproteobacteria bacterium | reverse complement strand
TGATTGAACAGGGCGGAGATGTGTCTGCGCCAGGCGGAGCGCACGCTCCACACCAGGCTGGGGGCAGTTAAGCGGGTACCTTTCGGCAAGAGGATGATCTCCTGCCGGGTCGTGGCATACGCATAGGGCCCTGCGCGCAATGCGGCATGTGTACCGGCCCCCATCAGCCAGGCTGGGGCGACGAAGCCCCGTGGCGCCCACCCCAGGGCACAAAAACGTCGCCATCCCTCGTCCAGGCGCCGGGCGGCCTCGTCCTTGGATAGGGCGTCGAACTCCCCCTCGCTCGCGGTGTAGATCCGCCGCCTGAACCACTCGCGCAGGCCGTGCGGCGGAGGAGCTTCGTCAAAGTGGACAAGACCATGTACCACCACCTCGTCCCCGCGTGCCAAACGTTGCTCGATGGCGGCGAGGAAGGACGGAAAACGCTCGATCCCTCCCTGGTGGTGATGATCCGCTACCACCAGCAGAGTGACGGGCACCGGGGCCACCTCGTCCAGGGCTGCGAGCAAACGCTCACAAGCGGGCCAGGTGTGGGGCGAGACATCGTGCAGCACCACACTCACGGCGATCGGACGCACGCTTGCCATCGACATGATCAATCCTCCGGCAGAGATCGGCCCGCCAGCAGGTCCTGGTAGAGCCGACGCTGGCAGGCGAAGACGGCCTCCCAGCGGTAATTGGCCTCTACCCGTGCGCGTGCTGCCCGCCCCATGGCATGCCAATCGGAGGCGAACAGCTGGCGGACGGCCTCGGCGAGCGCCGCCGCATTGCGCGGCTCGGCCAGCAGACCAACCTGTGGTGAGATAAGCTCGGGCAACGCCCCACCGCGTACACCAATGACGGGCAGGCCCGAGGCCATGGCCTCGAGCACGACTAGGCCGAAAGTCTCTTGATCTCCGGCGTGCACCAAGGCATCGGCCGAGGCGAGCAAGCGGGCTAGATGCCCCCCATCACAAAAGCGACCGTAGACAGTCACGTTGTCCAGGTTGACCGCGGGCATGTCAGGACCGATCAACAGCAGGTGATAGCCCGACCCCAGCCGACGCATGGCGGCGAGGAGCACGTCGATGTTCTTCTCCCGCGCGTAGCGGCCAGCAAACACGAGCAGGCGGGTGGAGTCATCAAGTCCCAGATCCGCGCGCAGGCTAGGATCCCGCCGCTCTGGATGAAAGTGCTCAGCATCCACCCCAAGCGGCTGCCAGACCACCCGCGTCAGCCCGAGCGTACGTAGTCGCTCGGCCAGCGCAAGGCTTGGGACCTGCACCACCGTAAAGGCTTCGTACAAGCTACGCAGGTAGGCGCGCACCGGTGCCGCGGCCCAGTGCCCGCAACGGCGGCTGATCAGCCGCTCCACATCCGAGTGCACGAACACCGTCGCCGGAATGCCCAAGCGATCCGCGGCCGCCAGTGCCGCACCAGCCAAGCGATAAGGATCACCCGCCTCGATCAAGTCGGGGGCCTGATCGACCAAGGTCTCGACCCAAGGGGCGCGCCGCAGGGGGAAGCGATAGCCCTGGCCAAACGGCAAGCGGGGTGCGGGTAGGGTTAGGTGATCACCATGCCGGTGCATCCATCTCCCGGGTGTCAACAAGGTGTGCCTATCCCCCTGCTGGCAGTACCAGCGCCGCTTGGCATGCAGGTAACGGCGAACGCCACCGCCGTGGGGGGTATAAAACATGGTGATGTCGCAAACATGCATGGCACACACCTTCAGGGATAAACATAACCATCCTGTTACAGCCAAGCCATGGCGATCTGCAGGCAGGCAGCGGCCATAAGCCCTGCGGCGAGGTCGTCCAGCATGATGCCAAGTCCGCCATGGAAGCGGCGATCCAACCAACCGACCGGCCATGGCTTGAGGATGTCGAACAAGCGAAACAACACGACGCCGGCGAGGACCCAAGGCCACTGCAGCGGCAGGCCCGCGAGCGCAACCCACAACCCTACCCACTCATCCCACACAATGCTGCCCGGATCATCGCAACCCATCTTCCGTGCGGCCTCCCCACACAACCATATCCCAGCAAGGGCAGCAAACAGCACAACCCCAAGGTAGAGCGGCAGGGTGAGCTTAGCCAGCACCCACCAGGGAAGCAGGGCCGCGAGGGTGCCAAAGGTGCCGGGGGCCTTGGGCACAAGTCCGCTGCCGAGACCATGGGCCAGCAGCAGCACCGGATCGCGCAGAACGTGGCGGGCGTAGATCTTAAGCAAAATGGTCATGCCCCTGGTGTGTAAGCGGAAACAAAGAACCGTCCGGGGCAAGCAGGCGCAGGCCCGGTTCAGCGTCAATACGCCCGATCACGGTCACCGGGGTGGAGAGGGTGGATAGGCGCGTGGCCTCATCCGGCGGGAGGGTAAACAGCAGCTCATAGTCGTCCCCTCCGGCGAGCTGATGGCGCCAGGCCCTATCCTTGGGCAGGGCCTCGAGCACCGGCGAGGACGGCAGCCGGGCCAGTTCCACGGTTGCCCCCACCTTGCTTGCGGCGAGGATATGGCCTAGATCCTGCGCCAGGCCGTCGGAGATGTCGATGGCGCTCGTCGCCACCCCGCGCAGGGCAAGCCCAAGTGCCACGCGCGGTTCAGGGCGATACAGGCGGGCGAGGGCCTGTGCAGCCGGCCCCTCCGGCAGGAGGTACTCACCGAGGCGGTGGGCCAGGCCAGCGGCAGCCTCGCCGGGGACCCCGCTGACGCAGATCCAATCGCCCGGCCGCGCCCCGGACCGGCGCAAGGCCTGGTCTGAAGGCAGCTCCCCCATGGCTGTCAAGCCAAAGGCGAGAGACCCACGGGTTGTGTCGCCCCCCGCGAGCACGGCCCCGTACCGCTTGGCCTGCGCAAACAAACCATCGGCGAAGGCCGCGATCCAACGCTCATCCACCGCAGCTAGGGTGAGGTTGAGGAACAGCCAGCGTGGCCGGGCTCCCATGGCTGCGAGGTCGCTAAAGTTAACGGCAGCGAGCTTGTGACCAAGATCACGGGGATCGTCATCGGGCCAAAAGTGCACCCCACTGACCATCATGTCCGTAGTTACCGCAAGCGTCATACCAGGCGAAGGCTTAAGCAGGGCGCAATCGTCCCCCACCCCGAGGATCAGACCTTCGGTGTGGGCTGGGTGACTGAAATAGGCTTTAATCAGATCGAACTCACCCATACGCCCGGCCATGCGGAAATTACTCGTGTTCCTGTTGTTATTCACCCTCACGCCGGGCGCCCTTGCCTTCACCGTGCTGGAATACGTCGACCGCAATGGCAAGGTCTCGCTGATCACCTTGCAGGGAGGCTGGGCGCGCGGCCAGAGCGAGAAGAGCGACTATACCTATGTCCTGGCCGATCTTACGGCGCCCCGAGTGTATTTCGTCGACATGGGCGATCGCACGCTAACCGATGCCACGCGGGTGTTCTTCAGTGGCGAGCGCCTGTTCTTCGGCCTGGAAAAGGCCGGCGCGGGACCGGAGGTCGCCGGCCGGCCGACCACCGAATACATCATCCGCGACAGCAACGACGCGCTCTGCAGCCGGATCTTCCTCTGGGAGCGCCCTCCAGAGCACGACCTGCAGCAACTGCAGGACTTCTTCGCCGCGGTGCGGGTGAACCCGCGCGAGATCATGCCCGGACTCGGCACCTTGGCCCAAGGGCTGCTCTCGTCCTGCGCACGTGCCGAACTGGATGCCATTGGCGAACTCGCACGCAGAGGCTTACCCGTGATGCGCATCACCGCCTGGAGTGAAACCACCTTCAGGGTCACCGCTGTGCGCCAGGGGAATGGCATCAAGGCCTGCATGCTCGCTTTGCCGCAGTCCTACACCGACCTACCCGCACCGGCATTGGCGCTGAAGATCCTCAATCGCGCCCTGTGGGGTGGGCGGTCGAAGCCGCCCACCCCGCTCACCCTCGAATGCCCCTGATTCAGGGCTTGGTGGCCGCGGCAAACTCGGCGGCGCGCAGCCGTGGCACCAGTT
>JARJMX020000043.1 GCA_029335925.2 Gammaproteobacteria bacterium | reverse complement strand
ATCGCAATCCCATCACTCCCACTCTTATCACCTTCCTTGCCCAGTACCACGGCTTTACCAACATCGAGATCAGGCGCCTACACCCTTATCCTGAGAGTGCCAAAGTTCCCGGCCATGATCCGTTGACTGAGCGGGTTAACGGCCATCTCTGTGGCCCGCAAGACTTTGCCCTTCTTGCCTATCGCCCGCAACCGGTATGAATATCCTTGTCACGGCTAATCTTGTTCCCTTTGTCCGAGGCGGAGCGGAGGCCCATCTTGAAGGATTAGTGCACGCCCTGCGCCAAGCCGGACACGCGGTCGAAGTGTTGCGTCTGCCCTTTCGGTTTACCCCTGCCGCAAGCATCGAACACCTAATGCGTTTTACCGAACAGTTGGACATGCGTGATCAATCGATCGACCGCGTGATCAGCCTGCAATTTCCCGGCTATGGCCTACGCCATGATCGGCATATCGTCTGGTTGATGCATCAACACCGCGCTGTCTACGAGCTATATGACCACGCCACGGCCAGTGCCGAACAAATCCGCTTGCGCACCGCCATTCACACCTACGATCACAACGCTCTTCGCCGTGCTTACAAACGCTTTGCTAACTCCCGACGCGTTGCAGAACGCTTGCGCCAATTCAACGGTCTGGAGGCCAAGCCGCTTTATCACCCCCCTCCCCTTGCGCAGCATTTTTATTGCGCCGAGGCACAAGATTACATCTTTTTCCCCAGCCGCTTAGAGCGGCTTAAGCGCCAAGATCTGCTGATTGAGGCCGCACGCTATATCAAGTCGCCAATGGCCATTTTACTCAGCGGCGAAGGCGGGCAGCGTGCCTACTACCAAAAACTGCTCGATCGTTATGACCTGCATCATCGCGTCCGTTTGCTTGGCCGGGTCGATGAGCGCATGAAGCTCGCCCTCTATGCCCACAGCTTGGCGGTTTTCTTCGCCCCTTTGGACGAAGATCTGGGCTATGTCACCCTTGAAGCTATGCTTGCGTGCAAACCGGTTCTCACCTGCACCGACGCGGGAGGGCCATTGGAATTTGTTCAAGACGGCGAGACCGGTTGGATACTCCCACCTGAGCCGCAAGCGATTGCCGAACGCATCGACTGGCTGTATACCCACCGCGCCAAGGCTGCAGCTATGGGACGTGCCGCCTATGCCCATTGGCAAGCACTGCACATCAGCTGGTCTGGCGTGATTGAAACCCTGTTAGCTGACTAAATGCGAGCAAACCATGCGCATTGCTATCGTTGCGCCTTCAAGTGTGCCGTTCATCATCGGCGGTGCCGAAAAGTTTTGGTGGGGACTGCAGCAAGCCATCAACCAGGACGGCCAACACCTCTGTGAGCTTATCAAACTTCCAAGCCCCGAACGCAACTTTTGGGAAATTGTCACCAGCTACCGGCGTTTCGCCGAGCTGCGGCTTGATCATTTTGACCGCATTATCAGCAGCAAATACCCTGCTTGGATGATCGAGCATGGCGAGCACATCGTATACCTGCAACATACTTTGCGCGGCCTGTATGATGCCTATCCCAGCCAACTCCCCTTGCGCCTAGACAAGGTTCCAGCTGCGGCAGCACGCCTGGTGCGCTTGCTGCGCGCGCCTCATCTTGATCGTAGCGCCCTGCCTGAACTTTTTGCAGCCATCGACGCCCTCGCCAACGCCGATCTTCCCCCCGACCTGCTCGCCCTGCCCGGGCCGCTGCTGCGCGAAATCGTCCACACCCTCGATGGCATCGCCCTAGCCCCAAGACAAATTCGCGCATACTACGCCATTTCTGCCACCGTTGCCCGGCGCAAAGATTATTTTCCACCCAACGTCGAGATCACGATCCTTCCCCACCCCTCCGATCTCGATTTTATTTCCATGCCCGAGCAAGAGGGTTCCCCGGACAGTATCTTTACTATCAGCCGACTTGAGCGCAGCAAACGTCTGGATTTACTTATCCAGGCCTACATCCACGCTGACATCCCCCTGCCGCTCAATATTGCGGGTATCGGCCCTGAAGAGGCCCATCTGCGCGCCTTGGCGGCCAAGCATCCACGCATTCGTTTTCTTGGTCACCTCAATGACCAAGCAGTGCTGCGCCACTATCGCCAAGCCCTGTTCGTCCCCTTTATTCCGTATGCTGAAGACATGGGCCTGATCACCCTAGAAGCCATGCGCGCAGGCAAAGCCGTACTCACCACCCACGATGCCGGCGGGCCGACGGAATTTGTCCGCCATGGCGAAACCGGACTGATTGTTGAATCCAGTGTTGACGCTCTTGCCCACGCCATGCGCCAACTGGTGAATGACCCACCGCGCACCCTGGCCATGGGCCAGGCTGCCTTAAGCGCTGTACAACACATCAACTGGCCACGGGTTGTGCATACCCTGACCGCCCCCCTTCCCGTCCGTGCCCGGCGTCCGCGCTGGGTTCTTCTTAACACCTTCAGTGCTTACCCGCCCGACAGCGGAGGCCGCCAGCGCATCTACCACCTCTATCGCCACCTAGCTCACCACGCCGACATTGAACACCTTTGCCTCATCCCCTACGGTGAGGAAGGCACATGGCAGCTTACGCCGCACTTTCGCGAAACTCGCATCGTTGCCAGTACCAAACTGCGCATGCACGCAGCTCTCTTAGAACAGCGGCTGAACTTAAGCAGCTGGGATCTTGCTGCCCTAGGCCACGCCGACAAAGAACGTCGGCTGCATGACGCCATCCGACGCGCCATCCGCGGCGCCGATCGGGTCATCTGTCTGCATCCTTATCTCTATTCGGCCCTGCGCTCCCATAACCATCCTCCACTTTTTTATGACGCCCACAATGTCGAACTCGACCTCAAGCGCAGCATGCTCCCTAAAGGTGCACAGAGCGAAGCCATCCTAGCCACACTTGCGGAGATTGAAGGCGAATTATGCCAACGCGCCGAGCGCGTCTTGGTATGCAGCCTAAACGATCGGAACCGTCTACAGGAGCTTTACCATCTCCCCCCGGCCCATGCCATCCTTGTCCCTAACGGCATCGATCTGGAAACCATCCCCCGCACTAGGCCCACCCAACGTGCGCGCCACAAAGCCCAGCTTGGCTTAAGCGCGCACCAAATCGCCCTCTTTATCGGCAGCCACCACTTACCCAATATCGATGCCGCGCGCCACATCCATGCGCTTGCCCGTCGTTGCCCCACCTGGCTATTTGTGATTCTGGGTGAGGTGAGCAAAGACCCAAGTCTTGCCCAGCCCCCGGCCAACGTCATTCAACCCGGCTACGTCACGGCACAGGAAAAGGCCCTCTGGCTCGCCACGGCTGATCTTGCCATCAACCCGATGACCCTTGGCAGCGGCTCCAACCTCAAAATGCCTGAATACGCTGCTGCAGGTCTCCCCATCCTCACCACCCCTCACGGCCGCCGCGGTCAACCCTTCCAACCAGGCCTACACTGCCTTGAGGCCGAGCTGGCCGACTTTCCTGCCATCCTTGCCAACCTGCCCGACAACCTTGACGAACTCGCTGAGGCAGCCTATCAATGCACCGTCGCTGAACTTGCCTGGCCGGCTATTGCCGAGCGCCTTTGGCAAACCTTGCGTGACTCCTTAAATCAGACTATACCTTCCGCATAAGTGGACCTGAGCACCTGAACGCATGCGCTTGATCTTCCTGCTTTTGCTGCTGTTTTCTACCGCACCCCTTAGCGCAAGCGAAGTACAGGTCGTGGGTGAAGTCCTCTTCGTCAGCCAGCACGCCTGGGCCGAGCGGGCGGAAGGAGCGATCCCCCTCAAGCCAGGGGATGCCATACGGCTGGGCGACATCCTGGAAACCGCCCCCAACGCCCAACTGCACCTTAAGATGATCGATCACGGTTTCCTTGCCCTGCGGCCTGGTACCCGCTTGCACATCCGCGACTATCGCCCACCGGTGGCCGATGACGACTCGGCCGGCATCAAACTTGAGCTTTTACAAGGCGCCCTGCGCAGCATTACCGGACACATCGGAGAAGCACAGAAAGAACGCTTTCGCCTCAACACCCCCCTGGCGGCCATTGGCATCCGGGGCACCGACTTTAGCGTCAACGTCCTGCCGGACAGCGTGCAAGCCAGTGTCTTCAAGGGCATGATCTCCATGTCCCCGTTTGTCAGCACCTGTCTTCGTGAAACTCTGGGCCCCTGCCTAGGTGAACAAGCCGTCCTGGCAGCGGCCTCCTTGGATACCTACATCGAACTGCGCGCAGGCGCTGATCGACCATCCATCATCCACACCCTACCGCTTGACCTCCAACCCACCCCTGAAGAAGAGCACTCACGGCGTCTTTTGCTCAGCACGGACGCCCCGGCGAATGGTCAAGCGCCTGGCCTGCCCTTCACCCTCGCGGTGCAAGTTCCCTCGTCCCCGTCCTCGGCCACAACCTTTGAAACCCCCCGGCCGCAGGGCATCCTTCCATCGGCTTCTCCCAGCATCATCACGCTTGGCGAGCACAAGCTAAGCCTTGATCGTGACCTCGATGGCCTGGACGCCCTTCAAGAACAAAGCCTTGGCACCAACCCCTTCCAGCAAGATACCGATGCCGATGGCTTGCCGGACGCTCATGATCCGCGACCCACCTTGAGCGACCGTTACCGTTTAGGCTCAACCAGCTACCTTCTTCCCCCTGCACAGCTGAGCCTATTTCGTCTTGACAACATCCAAATAGAGCGTATCCCTTGGGGTAGCCCTTCCCTAGAC
>JARJMX020000038.1 GCA_029335925.2 Gammaproteobacteria bacterium | reverse complement strand
GTGCTAGGAGGGGGCGGCGCTAAGAGGGGATTGCCGGAGGGGTATTTTTGATGCCGTTTGCTGTTGTTGGTGACGAGCCGCTTGATGCCATGATCAGCGTGCGCATGTCGCGTGCTGAGAAGCAGCGTCTTGTTGAAGATGCGGACTTTGCGGGCCTGAGCGTTTCTGAGTATGCGCGCCGTCGCATTTTTCGTCGTCCGATCATGGCCGCGACCGATGCCGCGATGATCAAAGAGCTCCGGCGTTTAGGAGGGCTTATCAAGCATATACATAATGAGAGTAAGGGCACGTACAGTGCTGAGATGACGGCCGCGCTCAGGGCCGTTCGTGAGTATATCGAAGAGCTGAGTGCCAAGGGCCGCGCTGTGGGCGACGACTGAGGGAGGGCGCGATGATCGTCAAGAAGGTGCCGAGTTCGAAAACGAAGAACAAGGCGTCGAGCATAAGCGACCTTGTTGATTACGTCACTGCTGATGGCGAGGGCAAGGGAGGAAAAGTCCTGTATTCAGGCGCGCGGGGGTTTCTTTGCGACACGTACA
Organism: Gammaproteobacteria bacterium; assembly: GCA_029335925.2. Lineage (GTDB taxonomy): Bacteria > Pseudomonadota > Gammaproteobacteria > Halothiobacillales > Halothiobacillaceae > Thiofaba. The sequence continues at coordinate 4,398 of JARJMX020000038.1, read as the reverse complement.
GCGCGCGTCGCGAAGAGATGGTGGCACTCGCGGCTGAGTCTGTGCGCAGCAAGAACCCGGTTTCACATTACATAATGAGCTGGCAAGAAGGCGAGTATCCGAGTGCTGAGCACGTTGAAGAAGCCGTCACGATTTTTCTTGATGAGCTTGGCTTGCGTGATCATCAGGCCATCTATGCTTTGCACCGAGATACTCACAACATCCACCTGCACATCGTCGTCAATCGTGTGCACCCCGTCACGCACAAGGTTATTGAGATCAACAGAGGTTTCGATATTGAAGCCGCGCATCGCGCGATAGCGCGGATTGAGCATGTTCAAAGATGGGCGCGCGAGCCAAACGCGCGCTATCAAGTTCTGGACGATGGCACGCTTGCACGCGCGCATGATGAAAAGTCACGTCGCAAGAAGGTATCTGACTTTGAGCACAGGACGGGTGAGAAGTCGGCATTAAGCGTGGCTATTGATGAAGCCCGTCCGATCATCGAGCGCGCGCAGAGCTGGGAGCAGCTTCATCGTGAGCTTGCTGCGCGTGGGATGCGTTATGAGCGCAAGGGTAGTGGCGCGGTTATCTTTGTCGGTGATGTTGCGGTCAAGGCGAGCGACGTTGATCGAAAAGCAACCATCGCTCACCTTCAGAAGCGGCTTGGGCCTTATCAACCGCCGCAAGCTGAGTCGCAGCAGCAGGCGCAGCAGCAGGCTGAGCCGCGCGAGCCGGAGCCGGTCAAGGATGGGATGAAGGATGAGATGCTTTCAGAGTGGAGGGAGTACATTAGCAAGCGCAAGGCGCACTATGCTGAGAAGCGCGATTCTAGGCGCGATCTTGACGCGAGACAGCAGCAAGAGTGGCAACAGGTTATCGAGCGTCACAAGGCCCGTCGCAGGGAACTCTTACAAGGAAATTGGCGTGGGCGTGGCGCGCAGCTGAACGCCATGAGAAGCGTCATTGCTGCTGAGCAGGCAGCGGAGAAAGCGGCCTTGAAAGAGAAGCACAAGCGCGAGCGCGACGATTGGCGCAAGCGATTCCCCCCTTTTATTGATTTTGAGCAGTGGCTGCGCATGCGTGCACGTGATGATCTAGCGGAGCAGTGGCGCTACCGTGCGAGCATCGATGACACGCCGCGCATCGAGGGCGAGGGTGACAGCGAAGCGCGCGCGCGGGACATTCGAGATTACGTCTATGAGATCGTGGATGGATACGTCTTCTATTACGCAATGGGCGGCGGCGGCGGCGGGCGGGGTGTGTCTTTCGTAGATAAGGGGAAGAGCATCGACATCCACGACTGGCGCAATAGAGATTCTGTGCTTGCAGCTCTGCAGTTGTCGGCGGCGAAGTGGGGGCGCTTTGAGGTCATTGGTAATGATGAATACAAGGCATTGTGCGCGAAGCTGGCCGCTGAATATGGTTTCAAGATCGTAAATCCAGAATTACAAGAGGCCATCGAGCGCGAGCGCGCGCGCATAAAGCATAATAGGGCCGAAGCCATGAAAGCCGAGCAATTGAAGCAATTTGAGCTTTATGCTCAGGCAGTCAATGCCGATCGTTATCGCGTGACATGCATCAAGATGCGCGCCGACGGCAGCAAGCAGACATTTATCCTTGATAAGAAGGATGGTGTGACGCGGGGGTTTACGCCGCAGGAGATCGAGCAGCGGATGCCTGAAATGATACGCTTACAACGTCGGGGTGAGAACATCTATTACACGCCGCTATCTGATGATAAGCATCATATCCTCATCGACGATATGAACCTTGAGAAGCTCAAGCGTCTCATCAGTGACGGCTACAAGCCTGCTGTTGTAATTGAGTCAAGCCCCGGCAATTACCAAGCAATTATTACTGTGCCAAAACTTGGTACTGCGCATGATAAGGAAGTCGGCAATCGCCTGAGTAGCATCCTCAATCAACGTTATGGCGACCCGAAGCTGTCAGGATGCATCCACCCACACCGCGCGCCGGGCTTTGAGAACAGGAAACCTAAACACCGAAAGGAAGATGGTACCTATCCTCAAGTGCGCTTACTGAAGGCTGAGCGTCGTGAATGTGCCAAAACGCTTGAGTTATCACGTGAGATTGATGCTGAATATCAGAAGCAATCCATGATCAAAAAACAGCAACTTGAGAATAGACATGTGCGCGCGCTGGCGCCATCTATGTCTGTTGCAGACATTGCTGGTGATGATGCAGTAGCTGCATATCAGCGTCATTATTACGATGTGTTGCGAGTGCTCAAATTGCGAAATAGTGAAAACGTGGATTTGTCGCGTGTTGATTCAATGATTGCAGTGCGCATGCGCGTAACTAATTATACTCAATCCGAGATCGAGCATGCAATCTACAAATGCGCGCCATTAATCCGGCATAACTCTCGCAAGGATGCTGAAAATCGCAACTGGCTTGATTATGCGCAGCGGACAACTCGCTATGCATTTAGCATTGCAGGAGACCGGCAAGTAGAGCTACTGAGCAAATATCGACAAAACTGGGAGAAATTAGAAATGCCCGAAGATTATGAATCAGAACTGAAGGAGACTGTTTATGATGTGCCGAGAGCGTAGGAAGGTCTAATCAATGTAACTGCCCCTTGCTTGGGGCGCTTGCCTAAGAGGTTGTGACTGGGCGGCGGCGGGCGGGGGTGTGTCTTTAACAGCTTAGCTTAGGAGCAAACAATGAGTACTGAGGCTGTTATCCAAGAGTATTTCGATCTGGCCCGTGAGGGGCGATTGCCCCCCGACTTTGACCGGTGGGATTTGGCCGACGAGCGGGGCTGGACGGTTGCCCACGAGGCGGCGAAATACGGTCATTTGCCTGCGGGGTTCCAACATTGGGATTTAGCCACAAATAGCAAATGGTGGAGAGATCGGTTATCGGGGAGAGTTTGGTTATCGGACACCGGCTGCGGCTGGACGGTGGCGCATGAGGCGGCAGAGCACGGTCATTTGCCGAAGGGGTTTGATCATTGGGATTGGGCCACCAAAAGCGGCTGGACAGTGGCTCATTCGGCTGCAATAGGCGGTTGCCTGCCCGATGGATTTGATCATTGGGATTGGTCGGACAAATTATTCGGCTGGACGGTGGCGCATGCGGCGGCGGAACACGGTCATTTGCCGAAAGGATTTAATCGGTGGGATTTAGCCGACAAGTACCTTGGTTGGACGGTGGCCCATTCGGCCGCAAAGGGCGGTTGCCTGCCCGATGGATTTGATCATTGGGATTGGGCCACCACCAAAAAAGACGGCTATACCGGCTATACCGTAGCGCATGTGGCGGCGGAACACGGTCATTTGCCGAAAGGATTTAATCGGTGGGATTTGAGGGATAGGACAGGCCGGACGGTGGCGCACGCAGCGGCAGAGCGCGGTCCTTTGCCGGAGGGGTTTGATCAATGGGATTTGAAGGATGGGGAGCGCCGGTCGGTAGCCTACGTCGCCGATCTGCATGGGAATTTGCCGGAGGAGGTCCTGATCAAATTGTATGGCGCGCGCTATGTTCTTAACAAAAACGACATCAAAGATGACAAAGATGACGACATCCCATTCTGATTCTTTAATGAAAGGAGAAAACCATGATCTCCATGATTTATGAAGCGAAAAAGTATATGAAGAAGGCTCGCAGAGGGCGCTTGCCTAAGAGCTTTGACCGTTGGGATTTAGCCGATGAAAGTGGCTGGACCGTGGCCCATGAGGCGGCCCTATACGGTCATTTGCCTGATGATTTCCAGCATTGGGAGTGGGCTGATCATAAAGGATTGACGGTGGCGCATGCGGCCGCCAGAGGCGGGTATTTGCCTGCGGGTTTTGATCACTGGGAGTGGGCCGATAAGAACGGCTGGACCGTGGCCCACGAGGCCGCGAAGCATGGGCATTTGCCTGAGGATTTCCAGCATTGGGAGTGGACTGATAAAGACGGCCGGACCGTGGCTCATGAGGCGGCGGGGGATGGGCGCCTGCCCGAGGACTTCAAGCATTGGGAGTGGGCTGATAAAAATGGAACGACCGTAGCCCATTTGGCGGCACAAATTTGGCAATTACCCAAGGGTTTCCAGCATTGGGAGTGGGCGGACAATAAAGGCCGCACCGTAGCTCATGTGGCGGCACGAAATGGGGGTTTGCCCAAGGACTTCCAGCATTGGGAGTGGGTGGATAATGAGGGCCGCACCGTGGCTCATGAGGCTGCTATAAACGGGCGCTTACCTGAGGGCTTCCAGCATTGGGAGTGGGCGGACAATAAAGGCCGCACCTTGGACAATTTCTCGTCTCCGAGAGCAAGATAGAGCCAGAACTTGCTGAAGTGGTAGTGGGGGGATAATGAGGGCGGCGCGGTGGCGCGTGGGGGGGCTCGGGGTGGGCGTGTGCGGGAGGGGTGCGGGCGGTGGGGGTGGGTGGGGGGGGGAGGGGG
>JARJMX020000024.1 GCA_029335925.2 Gammaproteobacteria bacterium | reverse complement strand
GTGGTAATGGTAATGTCGGTGCCAGCGTCACCTACTCGTACGAGGATGCGACCGATTACCTGATTGCAGGTGGCGACAGACAGAAAGAACTGTTGATTAGCAGGAGCAACGATGCGGCTGAATTCAATCCGTCCTCTTTGACCGTGAGCGACCTGGGTTATAAAGCTGAATCCATCCGTGCGCGCACGGCGGCCAAGGTGCTGGGTGATGGCCGGATTGAAGCCAGTGTGGATCGCTGGTTGGGCAAGGATATCAACTTTATCCACGGGTCGACCATTGGTGAGGCACTGGTGATCCATTTCGACCGTATGCAGCGCGACACTCAAGCCTTGCGCTTTAGAAAGAAAACCCTGGGCGTGATGGAGGACGTCAGGGTGACCTTTGCCAACCAGAAACTTTTGCAGAAGGGTGGAGCGAATGCGCTGGGTACCACCCTCAACAGTAATAGCCTCAATCTGTCCGGTCTGTTGCGCAATGGTGCTTTGCGTACTTATATCGGTGCGGAGGTCACGCTGGATGATGCGAAAACGATGGTTTCATCCACGCAGGATTACTACGCCATGTTCGCCAATATGGAATATGTGCTGGGCGATTTTGTGTTGAGCGGCGGTTTGCGTGGCAACTGGTGGCGTACCACGCAGGAACTGCTTGAGGGGAGCAATCCCAGCGTGGCCAGGGATTTGTACGGTATTTCCGGTATGACTCCGCCGATGGATGCGTCTTCACCAACCTGGTCAGTGGGCGCGGTATACATGCTCAACGCGCGACAGAACCTGGCCTTGAACTTCAGTACAACCTATCGCAATCCCGATCTTTATGAGCGTTACGCATTCGGCGGTGTGTACGGCGGCGGTGCGGACATGGTTGCCGAATCCGGCAAAAATGTCGAACTGTTGTGGAAATATCTTGATGAGCGCTGGGCGGTGACCGCTAGTGTATTCTACAGCGATTTCGACAACTACATCACCACCAAGAACGTGCGTCAACTGACCAATCCTGATGGCTTGCGCCAGTGTGTTGCAGCGGGGGCGTGCAATCCGCTCACCGGCGACTTCAATGGCAGGGAAAATGAGTTTTTCAGCCAGTTTGTCCAGTATTACAATTCCGAGCATGTCACCAACCAGGGTGCCGAATTGAGCGCACGCTATGACGACGGTGTGCATGATGTGCGTGTCGCGCTCGGTTATAACGACATGCGTTCGGACGACATTTTCGTGATCGCCAACGCACAGCCGATTCGCCTGAACCTGTCGTACAAACATCGTTTTGAACATGCCTGGAAGCCCTGGGCGATGGTACAGTTGGTCGGTGTCACCGACACACCAGCTGTCCATCAATATGGTGGCTTCGAGCCGTATGTATTGCTCAATCTTTATGCGGGGATGCGCGTAGATAATGTGCTGATAAACGCAGGCGTAGGCAACCTGACTGACACGGTTTACCACCCGCCTTACGGCGGTATCAACGGGCTTGCAAGGCACTTTTTTATCAATCTCACCTACGATTGGGGACGATCCGGGTGAGCGCTTTTTTATCAACCAAGGAGAACCTGCCATGCTTAAAGAAAATATCGTTGAATTACTCAACGCCCAGATCACTCATGAAACCTACGCCGCGCAGCTCTATCTGCAAATGGCGATGTGGTGCGAAGAGCGTGGCATGCGCGGCGCCGCGTCTTTTTTCCGTTCGCATGTGCCCGAGGAAATGAACCATCGCGACAAGCTTGTGAATTACATGGTCGAATCGGGTGCAAAAGTTTTGATTGACGCCGTTCCTGCGCCGCGTGCTGATTTCGACAATTTGGTGGAGGTGCTGCGCGCAGCCTACGCCCATGAGCAGAAAGTCACCGCACAGATTCATCACATAGCGGCGACTGCTTTGGACGAAAAAGACTTCAGTACATTTAATATGTTGCAATGGTTCATCGCAGAGCAGCGTGAAGAGCTGGTGTTGTTCCGTGGTATTGTTGAGCACATTGAATTGACTGGCTTTACCGGCGAAAACGGTGTCGCCATGGTGCAAATGAATCGCTATTTGCATCGTTTGGCTAGCGGTGAGGCGCACCCTGAATTAAGCTGACTGATGCCGGGCATCGGAGATGCCTTGATTCTTTATCAGGTGTCGTGACCAGAAGGCTCAGGTCGCCGAGCCTTCCTTTTTTATGTGTAGGACTTATGCAAAGACCGGGTTTTCACCCTCTCCCGCAAGCGGGTGATTGCATTGGCATCGGTTAATATTTGCATAAGTTTTAACCTGGTTTATTTATCGACGGAGATTTTTGTGCTTGAAATTCTCAAAACCGCGCTGGACTTTGGCGTGCTCAGCTTGCTGGGCATCATGAGCGTCATAATGCTTGCAATGGCCATTGAGCGTATGCTCTTTTATCGCGGTGTTGATTTGTCCGAGTTTTCTCACGCGGACACGCTAAATATTGCCCTGACGCGCAACCTGACCTGGATTTACACGGTGGGGGCGAATGCGCCGTATGTAGGGCTGTTGGGTACGGTGCTGGGCATTTTGATTACGTTTTACGAAATGGGGCAAGGCGGGCAGGTGGATGTCAATCACATCATGCTGGGGCTCGCTCTGGCGCTGAAGGCCACGGCAGCAGGGCTGATTGTGGCGATTCCAGCGATTATGATTTACAACGGATTAACACGCCAAGTCGAGGTATTGATGGGGAAATGGCGTGCTTTGAATGACATTTAAGGCGATGAAAAAATTCGATCAGATCAATGTCATTCCTTTTATCGATATCATGCTGGTGCTGTTGGCCATTGTATTGACTACAGCAACCTTTATTGCGCAGGGGCGCATTCCGCTGAATCTGCCGGAGGCGAAACATGCGGCCGCGGCGCAAAACGATAAACCGCTGGAAATAAGTATCGACGCTGAGCGCAAGTTGTATCTGGATGCGGCGTTGGTGCATTTATTGGAGCTGGATCAGCGCCTTGCAGAGGTCAAAACCAGTCAGCCCATCGTGTTGCGCGTGGATGCGAGTGTGCCGTTTAGCGATTTTGTGGGTGTACTGGATCTGTTGCAGAAGTTTCATCTTGAGCAGGTAAGCATCGTTACGGTGCATAAACAGTGAAACAATCTGCCATGTTCAGTGGACGGGTGCGCGTGGCCTGGCTAGCTTCGCTGCTGATTCATACCTTGGCGGTTGCTGCCGTCGCGTTCGTATTGTGGCGCTGGATGGAACCTGCAACACAGCCGCCTGCACCCAAGCCGCTCAAACTGTCCATGTTTCAGGCTGTACCGCCCATAGCCAAAAGCGCGCCGCCTGAGCAGACTGTGGAGGCGACAACTGAGCCTGTACCCGAGCCGGTGCCTGTCCCGGTAACGGAAACTGTTATTGCCCCTGAACCGGTGCCCATCCCAAAATCTGAGCCTCCGCCCAAGCCGCAGCCCAAAAGCAAGCCTGAGACACCCAAACCTGCGCCGGTTGCCAAGCTGCCACGCCAGGTGTCGCCGATCGAAGCCAGCCCGCCCTCGCCGGTTTTAGAAACCTCCGCGCAGCCTGAGAAGCCAGTCGTTGCGCCTCCTACCGAGGTTGTTTCCTCGCCTCCTGTACCTGTACAGCCAACACCCAATGCTGACTTGGAAAATGCCTATCGGGCACGCATTCGTGCTGCTGTCGATGCACATAAGCACTATCCTCCGCTTGCACGCCGCATGGGTCAAGAAGGGCAGGTTAAATTGGCTTTTACCGTGGATGCTGAGGGTCGGTTGCTGGATGTAACCATTATCACCAGTTCAGGAAGTGCCTCGCTGGATGAGGCTGCGTTGCAGGCCGTGCGCGACGCGGCACCGTTTCCGCCATTTCCCGAGGGCAGTCAGCGCCAGCGCTGGAATTTCAGCATACCTTTGACCTTTTCATTGGAGCACTGAATGGAGACGGAGCGGTGCGCGCGTGCCTGCGCGTGCTGAGCGCCGAGGATGTGTGCGCCGAGGAGCAAGGGTAAACCCAGTCCTGCGATGATATGCAGGCTGAGAGCAAGGCGACTTAAGGAAGCCCTGATCTATTCAGGGCCGGTAAAACACTGAGGTCATAGACTGCACTGCCACCATGAAGCCAACGACCTTCGCCTCGCTGGCTTTCGAACGGAAGAAGAAACGGACTCCCCGGGAGCGCTTCTTGGCCGAGATGGAGAAGGTTGTGCCTTGGGCCGCGCTGCTGGCAATCATCAAGCCGCACGACCCGACGACGGGCCGGCGTAGCCGTCCGCCGATGCCGCTCTCGATGATTTCTGGGGCGTCTGGCTCAAGGCCAGCAAGCAGCAGCACCTGCTGACTGGGATGAACAAGCGTTTTAACCCCAAGATGGCCTCGATCCGCGCGCGGGTGGGGCATGTCTTGCGCGTCATCCTGGATGACGACGCGGTCGAGCAGCTTGAGCGGGAGGCTGCCGCGCCGCGCGCCGGCTTCGTAGAAGGCCAGCGCCGCGCCGTCGAGGCGCAGTTCCAGGGCACGGTTGTCGAGTACCAGGGTGGTCATGGCGTCAACCCAGATAGAAGCGATCCGGGTCCGCCGGCGGCTCGGCGCGCCCCAGGGTGTATACCCGCGAGCGGGGGGCGAGACCGACGAGCAGGAAGCTGTCTTCGTCCTCTTCCAGCACCAGGGCTATGTCTTGCAGCAGGCGGGCTTCTTCGGCGTCGGTGAGGAAGCACTCGTAGGCGGACTTCTGGCTGCCGGTGGCGTGACCCTTGATGAGGTCCAGGGCCACGCGCAGCCGGCGCGGGTCGGCCACGTCGTAGGCAGCGAGGAAGAGGGTGCGGTCGGTCATGCGTCGGCTTCGTTCGCTGGGCCGAGGCAAGCGTAGGCGAACGGATGGACGGCACGGCCCGCGTTGAGGAGGGCGCAGCCACCCAGCCCGTTGCCCTCGACATGGACGTCCCGCCCCGTGCCAGGGGTGAGGTGTTCGGTGGGGTCGGTGGCCGCAAGAGGCGCTAGGAAGGCGCAAATGTCGGCAGTTCGTGGCGACCTGCGGGTCAGGTTTTCGAGCACTGGGCGATGGGGTTGGGCATGGCGGCGCGCCGTGTGGTTAGGGATGTTGCCATGCTAGGCGAAGACCTCGAGACCTGCCGGGACGGCAAGCTTGCAGGACCTGGGGTTGGGGTTTCAGGGCCTCATGGCCCAACCCAGGTCTTCAGCTTCTCGTCGAGCTTGGCCAGCTCGGGGCCGCAGACCAGCTCGATACCCAAGGCTTTGGCCAAGCGCTTTTCCGACTCCCGCACGGGTCGGTAGCTGGCCAGCATCCCTTTGGTGCCCAGCCCGCCGACGCGGCGGCAGATCTCGGCCAACTTGAACAGGGTGTCGTTGGCCTTCGGCGCTACCGGTTTGTCCATGTGCGCGGTCTTGCATTCGACGACGAACAGACGGTTGCGCGCCATGAAGGCGACATCCAGTTCGTTTTTCACGCCCAGCGCGTCGACCACGACCAGGTTGGCGGCCTTGTCGCGGATGACCAGCCGGCCGGACTGCGCCTCGACGGTTCGGTACACGTAGTGCTCCAACCAGCCGCCCTTGGCGAAGGCGCGGGCGTCGGCATCGGCAAAGACGATCTTGTCGTCAGAGACGCGCGCCACGCCCGCCGCCTCGAAGTTGCGCAGCAGGGCCTCCAGCGAGCGGCTGTCCTGTTGCTGCGCGGTGAGGGCGGCTTCCAGCCTGCCGGCGTCCTCGGCCCGCTAGGCCAGCCAGTTCAGTTGCGACAGGGGCGCCTCGAGGCTGCCGATCTGCGTAATCAGCGTTTGGATCAGCTCGTTATACCGACTGCAGGGTTGCGGTCGCTGGATGCCGTTTTCCAGACTGAAACCATAGCCCTGCAGGTGGTGCCTCAGCCTCAGTTGCCGGGCGAGCGGCTGGCGGCTGCCCGTGCCGACGAGCCAGATGACCTCGTCGGTATCCACGTCCACCTAGAACACCGGCCAGCTCCAGGCCTGGGCGACGGATTGGGCGGCCAGGGCCATGAGCTTGGTGCCGCCGGTTACGTTCAGGGCGATGCGCTGGCCTTCCCGCTCGCCGGCCACCTTCATCAGCGCGGCCTCGATGGCGGCGTAGTCGTGTTCGTTGTCGAGCGGCACGCGCGAGGTCCGGATGCCGGTCTCCCTGAGCACCGACTCGATGGCGGTGGCAGGTCCCTTCATCTTGGCCGTGACGATGAGCACGGCCTCGTCCGGTTTCAGGTCGGGGTCCAGGGCAGGCAGCAGATTGGGCGCGGCCTGGGCGGAGACCAGAAGGACGTGGACAGATGCGTTTTCGGGGCTCATGGATGACATTCGTCGACACGTGCGTGACAACCGCAGCCGTCGCACTCCTCGCAGAGAACCTTGATTCTCAACGGATGCACTCCACGGCTATGCCCAGTGCGGGTGCGATGTCCTGCCAGTGTTGATCCGACGTCACGGCGGGAATGCCTCTCGCCTTGGCCAAGGCCAGGCAGGCGCGGTCGGCCAGGGAAAGGCCCAGGTGCCGGGTGGGCGGACGCAACTGTGCGGCCAGGCTGGCCAAGGGGTAATCGAAGGAAATCGGATTCAGCCCCATGCCGGCCAGGCGCGCCTCTGCCTCGGCCAAGGGCACGCCCCAGTCCGCCAGACGAGACAGGACCTCGGTGAGGTTGACGCTGAGCAACAGACAGCGCTCGTCGAGCAGCAGGGACTCGACCCGCTGCCAGCCGGTCTCCCGATTCAGGTACGCAAGCACGGCGGAGGCGTCGAGCGCGAATTCACTCACGTTCGGCCTCGGCGCGGCGCTCGGCGATCAATTCATCCACCAGGGAAACCTCGGCGGGCACGTATTGGCGAACCCATTCCTGGGTCCGACGCAACCGCTCCCGCTTGGTGGTCAGCCGCGCCTCGCCGTCCACCAGCTCCCAAAGCACCGTGTCGCCGTCCTTCAGACCCAAAGCCTTGCGGATTTCCGCTGGCACGACAACTCTGCCGCCTTCTGACATTTTCATGGCATACATCGATTCAACTCCATATCGACTCGTCAATGCCATGCTAGTACAGGCATGACACGTCAACAAGGCCGAGTTCGGCAAGCGGCCACCCAACGCGGCGTGTGGGGCGGTCATGTCAGCCGACCGGATGCGGGCCATCAAGGGAACCCCTGATCAATTGACGTTCTAAGCACGCTCACCCAAGTCAACCGCTTTGGCCGACTTGGATGATCGATTTTTCCGCGCCTATCTCTGTTTTTCGAGGCCTTTTCGGCCCTAAACACCCGTTTTCGGGTGCAGCAGGCGGATTTTGCTCATCAACTCATCAAGGCTCGCCTCGCCAAGTAAAGGTTGGTCAGTCCGATCAGCGAGAACACCTGTGCGGCGTTCTTCGCGATCCCCTTGTAGCGGTACCTTCGTGTAGCCAAACTGGCGCTTGATGACGCGCAAGACATGCCCCACCCGCGCGCGGATCGAGGACAGCTTGTGGTTGAAACGCTTGTTCGCCTTGGTCAGCGAGTGCTGCTTGCCGGCCTTGAGCAAGACGCTCCAGAAATCGTCGAGAGCGGCATCGGCGGACGGCCACGCCGGCCTGTCGTCGAGTCGTGCGGCTCGATGATTGCCAAGCTACCCAAGGCACGACCTTCTCCATCTCGGCCAGGAAGCGCTCCCGGCGAGTCTGTTTCTTCTTCCGTTCGAAAGCCAGCGAGGCGAAGGTCGTTTGTGGCGGCGGTGCGGTCGTTTTACCGGCCCTGAATAGATCAGAGCTTCCTTAATGGTCAAAGTGCCCATCTGATATCGAGTCAGATCATTATCCTGAAACCAAAGAGCGTAGGTGGTTGACGGCGGATTTAGGCCAACAGAATTGCCGGCCAAGGAACGCAGACCGAACGCTTGGCTTGCCAAAAGCGAACATTTCCTTGAAGCGGGGCAATGCGCCTGAGGTTAGGCTGTGATTTGCATTCATTCGAGAGGCTGGAATCATGAATCTCCTTGAACCATCCTCCCTCACCATGATCCCTCCCTTCGATCGCCTGCCCGACAATTTACAGGCCCGGGCGCAAGGGGCGCTGGATGTGGTGTACGCGCCACGTGGCAAGCGTCTGGCCGATGCCGGGGAACCCGCCGCAGGGTTGTGGATCATCGTCAAGGGCGTGGTGCGGGAGTGCAACGAGGCCGATGGGGATGTGCTCCATGGTCCGGGCGAGGTCGTGGGGGCGTTTGGGTTGCTGCACGGTACGCATCCCTGCCTGCTTACGGTGGAGGAGGAGCTGATCGCCCACTGGCTGCCCGCGCATGTCTTCCACGAGCTGGGGCAGCAGCATCCAGCTTTTCTGCATTTCTACCGGGAGGATCTGGAGACCAAGCGCCGCGCACGCCTGGAAGGCGACGAGCGCGGTGCCTTGACGCTGCTTCTGCACACATGCCTATCGGAACTGACGTTACAGCCTCTGCCACGCCTCAAGGCACCGGTGACCCTTCGTGAGGCCGCCCGCGCCCTGCACGAGGCCGGTGCGAAGGCGCTTCTGGTGGAGGATGAGGTCGCGGGCTTTGGCATGCTGACCCAGAGCGATGTGGTTGCCGCGTTGGCGCAGTCTGACGACCCGTGTACCGTGCTTGAGGCCCGGCGCCCCCTGGTGGGGTTGGATGCATCGGACGACCTCTTTGCCGCCTTGCAGCTGATGCTGCGCCACCGTATCAGCCAGCTGGTGGTCTGGCGGGCGGACGGCTCGGCGGGACTGGTGCGGCAAAAGGATATTTTGAGCCTGGTGGCCAGTCATGCCCCGCTGCTGGACCGTGAGATCGAGCGCGCAACCTGCATCGATGATCTTCATGAGGTGGCAGGGCATCTGGTTGACCTGGTGCGCGGTCTGCATGGGCGGGGGGTGCGAGCCCGGCACGTGAGCGCTTGGGTAAGCGAGCTCAACGCCAAGTTGTATGCCAAGGTCTGGGCCTTAGTCGCTCCCCAGGACGTTCGGGATGCGAGCTGCCTGTTTCTGATGGGTAGCGAGGGGCGGGGCGAGCAGTTGTTACGAACCGACCAGGACAATGGGCTGCTCCTGGCTGAAGGACTGGATGAGGCAGAGGTGGCCGAGGCGGCTGCCCATCTGGTGGATGCCCTTGAACTGCTTGGCCTGCCGCGTTGCCCCGGAGGGATCATGGCGAGCAATCCGCTCTGGCGGCAGCGTGTTGAAGGCCTGGTTTCTGTCCTCCGCCAGGATATGGAGAAACCCGAGGGAAAGGCTCTGCTGCGTCTTGCAATGCTGGCCGATGCCCGCACCGTGGCAGGCCGGAGCGATCTGCTGGAGGCGATACGCGCCGAGTTGAACGTGCAGCTGGCCGCACATCCCGCTGTTCTGGCGCGTATGGCGCGCCAGATCCTCGCCTTCGAGACCCCGCTCGGCGTCTTTTCCAGCTTCGTGTTGGAGAAGGGCGAGCATCGTGGCGAGCTGGACCTGAAGAAGGGTGGGCTGTTCCCAATCATGCACGGGGTGCGGGTCTTTGCGCTGGAGGCGGGCATCCATGAGACCAACACCTTCGAGCGGATCGAGCGCCTACGCGAGCTGGGGCGTTTCGAGCCGGCCTTTGCCCGTGATCTTGCCGGGGCCTACGACTTCATGCTCAGCCTGCGGCTCACGGCCATGCTGGAGGATGTGAGCGCCGGGCGGCCTGCTACCGACAGCCACATTGCCCCCGACCGGCTCGACCACTTCGAGCGCGACCTTCTGCGTGATGCCCTGCGCACGGTGGAGCGCTTCAAGCGCCTGGTGCACCACCACTTCAAGCTGCACCTGCTAAGCTGAGGCGGACGGCGCGGACCTTCCGCGTGGCTTATGCTCTGGGCACCCCCCGGGAGGATCGCCCGTGCACGAGCATGCCCATCCCCAGCATCACGCTCATCACCACGAGTCTGCTCATGCCGGACAGTATGCCCAGACTTTTGCCGGTTTGGGCACGGTGGAGCCCCATGCCAAGAAGGGCACAGGTCGATCCCCGCGTGCGCGGGGAAGCCTTTTAGGGCTTGCTCCGCCCTCCTCACCGCCACCTCCGTCGCCTGAAGCACGCGCTCGCGCAAGGTGTCACGGGGGGCGGTGACCAAACCCTGATCTTCGTCTTCATAAGCCATAAAGTATCCTCCCCAAGGCTATGACGCAGGCTAAGCCTTGAGGCCAAGCCTGCATCCCAGGTTTAAGCCTGCGGCTTGGCATCCACCTCCGAAGCAAGCTGCTCAGCCGCTTGCGCCGCAAAGTCCTTCATCGGCGCCATGAGGCTGGCCTCCTGCAAGGCCACGCGCTGCTGACGGCGCTCCTGTTGCTGCTTCTGGAAGGCTTCCATCGAAAGCGCACGCGCTTTTTGGGTGACGCGCTCGGTCAGCAAGGGGCTTTCAGGATCGATATGCCGCAGCAAGTCCTGCAAAGCCTCCTTGGCCTCCCGCCCTTGGGCCATGTCGTGCACCGCC
>JARJMX020000007.1 GCA_029335925.2 Gammaproteobacteria bacterium | reverse complement strand
GCCGCGGATGCGGATGGCGTTGCCAAGCCCCTTCACCGGATCAGCAAACTCGGCAATGCCGTCTCTCGGGCATGCCGTTCTGTCGTTGATCTGCCCTAAGGTGGTGAACAGCCGCCGCATGCTTTCCTGCAGCTCGGTTTTGTCGTTTGATGCCTCATCGCGCAGGCTGTTTTCCATTGCGATCATTGCCTTCTGAGCATCGACCTGGAATGTCGCCGATCATGCTGGAGATGTCCTGTGCTGCGCTGGCGGTGCGGGCTGCGAGGTTGCACGCCTCTTCGGCTTTGATCTTCTCTTGGGCATACATTTTCTTGAGCCGTCCGTTCTCTTCCTCAAGCTTCTTCATGCGGGCCATAAGGGAAGCATCCATGCCGCTGAATTTGTCTGCCACATGTATATTGGTTTTTCTGGGCGATGAGGAAGACCCTCCTAGAACAGGCGTTCAGATGAATCCGGGGGAGCTCATTCCCTTGACTGTTCGCGAGGGGATGGGCTACAGCTCCAGCGCGGCCTGCGCACCTCCGCCTGCGGCGCGTTCCAGCATCTCCTGCGCCAGACCACGCGTCTGGGCGGTGATCTCCACCCCGCCCATCATGCGGGCCAGCTCCTCAATGCGTGCCTCGCGGTCGAGCGGGATCAATTGCGTGTGGGTGCTGTCTGCGCTCTGTTCCTTGCGCACGTGCAGGTGGTGATGGCCTTGCGCCGCGACCTGCGGCAAATGGGTAACGCATAGCACCTGACGCTGACGACCAAGACTGGCGAGCAGGCGGCCGACCACCTCGGCGACGCTGCCGCCGATGCCGGTGTCGACCTCGTCGAACACCAGCGTGGCGACCTGGCCGTGCACAGCGGTGGCCACGCGCAAGGCGAGGCTGATGCGCGACAGCTCGCCGCCGGAGGCGACCTTGCCGAGCGCCTGGAGCGGTTGGCCGGGGTTGGTGCTGACCAGCATCTCTACCGTGTCCAGTCCGTGCGCGGTGAAGCCCTTGTCCTCGCGCGGGGTGACCTGGATGGCGAAGCGGGCGTGTGGCATGCCGAGCCCGCGGATGGAGGCCGTTACGTGGGCGGAAAGCCGGGCGGCGGTTTCGGTACGTGCGTGGGAGAGGGCGCGGGCGGCCTCGCGGTAGACGGCTTCTTGGGTTAGGAGGCGCTCCTCGAGGGCCTCCAGCGATTCCCCCTCGCCTTCGAGTTTGGCCAATTCTTCGGCCAGCTGGCGGGCGAGTTGCGGCAGCTCCTCCGGGCGCACGCGGTATTTGCGCGCGGCATCGTGCAGGGCGGTCAGGCGGGATTCGACCTCGGCTAGGCGCTCGGGGTCGAGTTCGAGGCTGCGGGCGTAGTCACGCAGCTGGTCCACCCCCTCATGGAGGAGGATCTCAGCCTGGCGCAGCAGCTCCAAGGCCGGTTCCAGCCCTGCATCGGTGCGCCGCCCCTGTTCCAGTAGGGCGTTGATGTGGGTCAGGCTGCCGTGGAGGGTCTCACCCTCGCCCTCGTACAGTGCCTCAAGGGCGTTCTGGCACAGTTCGATCAGGCGTCCGGCGTGGGTCAGTCGGCGGTGCTCGGCCTCAATCCGCTCCCATTCGTTCGGCTCCAGGCGTAGGGCCGTCAGCTCCTCGACCTGGTAGCGTAAAAGCTCGATGCGCTGGCTGCGGTTATCGTCGGCCTGGCGCAGGGCTTTGAGTCTCTCGGCCGTGGCGCGCCACTTGGCAAAGGCTTCGCTGACTCTGGCAAGCAGCGCCTCATGTCCGCCAAAACCGTCCAGCAACTCACGTTGGGCCCCGGGTTTGAGCAGGTTCTGGTGTTCGTGCTGGCCGTGGATGTCGACCAGAAGCCCGCCCAGTTCGCGTAGGGTGGAGAGGTTGACTCCACGGCCGTTGACGTAGGCGCGGTTGGAACCCTCGCGTGCGATGACCCGGCGCACAAGGCACTCGCCAGATTCGTCATCGATCGCATGCTCTCTCAGCCAGCGTTGGGCCTCGGGGCTGTTGTCGAGGGAAAAGAGGGCTTCGAGTTCGGCGCGCTCGGCTCCAGGGCGTATGACCTCGTTGCCTACGCGTTCGCCTAGCAACAGGCTAAGGGCATCAACCAGGATGGACTTGCCCGCGCCAGTCTCGCCAGTCATCACGGTGAGTCCTGGCGAAAGTTCGAGTTGCACCTCGTCGATGATGGCGAAATTGCGGACGTGGATGTGGCGTAGCATGGGTTGTTCCCTTACGGATGCCCGCCCCAGTGCAGCTTGGCACGTAGGATGTGGAAATAGTCGTAATCCGCCGGGTGGATCAGGCGTGCGGTGTAGGCCGCACGGCGGATGTTGAGTCTATCCCCTAGCTCCATATCGATCATGGTTTGACCGTCGAAACTTACCAGACTGTTGGCACGCGCGTGGCGTGTAGCTCGGATTTCAACACAGGAGCTCGCGGGTACGACGATTGGTCGATTGCTCAGTGCATGCGGGCAGATGGGAGCCAGCACGATGGCTTCAAGTCCCGGGGTAAGGATAGGGCCGCCGGCAGATAAAGCGTAGGCGGTCGAGCCGCTCGGCGTACTGACGACCATACCGTCCGAGCGCTGGGTGAACAGGTAGCGCCCGTCGATGTGCGTCTCGAACTCGATCATGCGTACTGCGTCGCGCACCTTGTAGACCAGGTCGTTGAATACGATACCTTCGTGCACTACGGTTTCGCCGCGCAGTACCTGGCCGCACAGCAGGAAGCGTTCCTCGGCGATGTACTCCCCCGCCAGGATGCGGTCGAGGCGGCTGCCAAGCTCGTCCGGGGAGATGTCGACAAGGAAGCCGAGTCGTCCGAGATTGATGCCGAGCACCGGTTTGCCATAGGGGGCGAGGCAGTGGGCGGCGTTAATGAGGGTACCGTCGCCACCCACTGCGATCACTAGGTCGCTTTGCTGACCGATCTCGTCGCGGGTGGCGCGAGGATACTCGCGCAGGGTCGGCAGGCTAGGAAAGGTGGCTTGGTCAAGTAGGATGCCAAGACCACGCGCATGCAGATGCCCGACCAATGTTTCCAAGGTGCCGGATAAGCGCTCATCCGAAGGTTTGGCAAGGATACCGACGGTGCGGAAGGCAGGACTCATGCGGGCTCAAGTATTGCGTATGTCGGATAACGATAGCAAACCTTAAAGCGAGGGGTAAAACGTTAGCGGAATAAGCCATGGAAAAGAAAAAACCCGCTATCAAAGCGGGTTTTTAATATGGTGGCTATGGGTGGATTCGAACCACCGACACCGGCATTATGAGTGCCGTGCTCTAACCGCCTGAGCTACATAGCCGAAAGCTTGGGTTATTTATTTTCGCGTTATGCGTTGCCCTCGTCAAGGGCTTGTCGACGATTTAGACGTTGAACAGGAAGTGCATAACATCTCCGTCCTGTACCACGTAGTCCTTGCCTTCAATACGCATCTTCCCTGCCTCCTTAGCTCCCTGCTCGCCCTTGTACTTGATAAAGTCCTCATAGGCGATGACCTGGGCACGAATAAAGCCGCGCTCAAAGTCGGAGTGGATTACGCCAGCGGCCTGCGGGGCAGTGGCTCCCTTGTGGATGGTCCAGGCCCGTACCTCTTTGACTCCGGCCGTGAAGTAGGTCTGCAAACCCAACAGGTCGTAGCCTGCACGGATCACGCGGTTGAGGCCAGGTTCGCTTAGGCCCATGCTTTCGAGGAACTCGCCCTTGTCGGCATCATCCAGCTCGGCGATCTCAGCCTCGATCACGGCGCACACCGGCACCACGACCGCATCTTCAGCCTTGGCGTGTTCGCGCACAGCATCAAGGAGAGGGTTGCCCTCGAACCCATCCTCGTTGACGTTGGCGATGTACATGATCGGTTTGATGGTCAGAAGGTGTAGATCGCGAATCGCCTTTTTTTCTTCTTCGGTGAAGTTCAGACTACGTGCACTGTAGCCGGCATCGAGGTGGGCGTACAGGCGTTCGAGGATCGCCTTCTTTGCCAAGGCGTCCTTATTGCCGGATTTGGCGGCCTTAACCGCGCGGTCGAGGTTGCGGGCGACGGTGTCGAGGTCGGCGAGGATTAGTTCGGTGTTGATAACGTCGATGTCATCCAATGGGTCAACGCGCCCGGCGACGTGGATCACATCGTCGTTTTCGAAGCAGCGCACCACCTGAGCGATGGCGTCGGTTTCACGGATATTAGCGAGGAACTGGTTGCCAAGACCCTCACCTTTGGAGGCCCCTTTCACCAGCCCGGCAATGTCCACGAACTCCATGGTGGTGGGCACCACGCGCTCCGGCTTGACGATCTCGGCCAGCTTGTCTAGGCGTGGATCCGGCATAGGTACAACGCCCACGTTCGGCTCGATCGTACAGAATGGATAGTTCGCGGCCTGGATATTGGCGCGCGTGAGTGCATTGAACAGGGTGGACTTGCCGACATTGGGTAGTCCGACGATGCCGCATTTGAAACCCATGGTGGTGCCTTAGCGTAAAGCGTGCAGGTGGTTCATGACCGCGATTGCATCGCCGCGGAGCAGGGTAGGGAGGAGACTGCGCGCCTCGTCGATGACGAAATCGAGCTTCTCGCGCTCAAGTTTGGACGGGGGATGCAACACATAGTCCGCAACCTGGTCTTTGCTTCCGGGATGGCCGACGCCGATGCGCAACCGCCAGTAGTTGGGCGTGCCGAGGTGAGCATGGAGATCGCGCAGACCGTTGTGACCACCATGACCGCCTGCAAACTTGAGTTTGATTTGACCAACGGGTAGGTCGATCTCGTCATGCGCGACCAGGATCTGCTCAGGGGGGATCTTATAAAAGCGGGCAAGGGCAGCGACGGACTGACCGCTGCGGTTCATGAACGTGGTCGGCTCAAGCAGCCACAGTTCACGCCCATCAAGCGTAGTACGGGCTGCTTCGCCATAAAAACGGGGTTCGGGACGCAGGCTCACACCGGTTTGCCGGGCGATCGCGTCCACGAACCAGAAACCCGCATTGTGACGGGTGTCCGCATAGCGCGCTCCGGGATTACCGAGACCGACGATCAGCTGGATATCGGGTTGGGGGGGGGCGGCTGTTGCGGACATAGGGGGCGATTAGGCCTCGCCTTCGGCAGTACTGCCTTTCGGCATGTGAATGGCCACGATGGCAGGATTGTTGCCATGGGCAGCCAGCTCGAGCGCGCTTACACCGGTCGGTAGCGCGATGTCGGCCAAGTGCACGATCTGCTCGACGTCCACGTTGGCCAGATCGACCTCGATGAACTCTGGCAAGTTGCTCGGCAGGCAGGTGATTTCAATCTCGGAGGCCAAGTGGTTGACCACACCGCCCTTCTTCACACCGATCGAGATGGCTTCGTTGATGAAGTGCAGCGGCACCTTGACGTGCAGAAGGTCGTTGGCACCTACACGCTGAAAGTCGGCATGCATGATCAGAGGCTTGTACGGATGGCGCTGCAGATCGCGCAGGATGGCCTTCTCGGTCTTGCCGTCGATCTCGATGTCGAGGATGTGCGAGTAGAAGCTCTTGTGCTCCAAGTTGTGCCAGAGGTCCTTGTGGGCAATGGTCAGGGCGATGGGCTCGGCGTCGCCACCGTACAGCACGGCCGGGACATAACCTTTGCGACGCAGGCGGCGGCTCGCACCTTTCCCCAGATCGTCACGGCGGGTGGCCTTTACGGTGAAGGATACGCTCATGGTGTTACTCCAAAGTATCAAGCAAAAACCCGCCTTGCGGCGGGGTGGTCCGCCGGGCCGCGACCAGCCCGGGGTGTGCCGTGCCTTACGGCACGGCGGAAACTCAATCCAAATACAGCGAACTGACCGATTCGTCGGTATGGATGCGGCGGATGGTCTCCGCCAGCATACCGGCCACGGACAGCACACGGATACGCTCGCAGGCCTGCGCCTCAGGGCGCAGGGGAATGGTGTCGGTCACCACCAGCTCGTCCAGCACGGAGTTTTGTAGGTTCTGGATAGCGTTGCCGGACAGCACCGGGTGGGTGGCGTAGGCGACCACCTTGCGCGCACCGTGTTCCTTGAGGGCCTCGGCGGCCTTGCACAGGGTGCTGGCGGTGTCGACAATGTCGTCGATGATGACGCAGGTCCGCTCGCGCACCTCACCAATGATGTGCATGACCTGGGCGACGTTGGCCTTCGGCCGACGCTTATCGATGATGGCGAGGTCCACGTCGTTCAGGCGCTTGGCTAGGGCACGGGCACGCACCACGCCGCCGACGTCCGGAGAGACCACGGTCAGGTTCTCGTGGTTCTGCCGCCAGATGTCGCCGAGCAGGATGGGCGAGGCGTAGACGTTGTCCACCGGGATGTCGAAGAAGCCCTGCACCTGCTCGGCGTGCAGATCGATGGTCAACAGGCGGTCGAAGCCCACGCTCTGCAGCATGTTGGCGACCACCTTAGCGGTGATAGGCACGCGGGCGGAGCGAACACGGCGATCCTGGCGGGAATAGCCGTAGTAGGGCACGACGGCGGTGATGCGACCGGCGGAGGCGCGACGCAGGGCGTCAGCCATCACCATCAGTTCCATCAGGTTATCGTTGGTCGGTGCGCAAGTCGGCTGGATGACGAACACGTCGCGGCCGCGCACGTTCTCAAGAATCTCAACAAAAGTCTCACCATCGCTGAAGCGGGTGACGGTGGCTTGGCCAAGCTTAAGGTCAAGGTTCTCAACCACACGCTGGGCAAGCGCGGGGTTAGCGTTCCCCGTGAAGACCATCAGCATAGGACGCACCACGTTCGAGAGGATTCTTGAGAAGAAATATGGCTGGGCCGCTAGGATTCGAACCTAGGAATGCCGGAATCAAAGTCCGGTGCCTTACCGCTTGGCGACGGCCCAGGAGAGATTGCGCATTATATGGATCGGCGCGCGTTGCGCAAGCCTTCTATCGAAATTGAAAGGGCTCACCTCGCTTTGGTTCCTGTACTCGCGCACAAGGGTGAGAGGCAGGTTTGCCGTCCAGATGACACAAAATCATAAAAGAAATTCGCCGCAGATCAAGCCTGCTGCATCAGTGCCAGATGCAGGGGGGAGCGATTCACACCCCGGGCCGTGAAGCTCGTCCATCCGGCGGGCAGGCTATGCTTGGCCCATTCTGCAGTTGCGTAGTCTGCGCAGGCGCAAAACACACAGGCGCCGGTGCCGGTCAGGTGCGGCTCGCCGAAGGGACGTAGCATCTCCAGGGCCTTGGCGATGATGGGATAGCGCCGCACGGCAACGGGTTCGAAGGCGTTATCATGTTCGCCGTTCCAGAACTCGTGCAGGGTGATGCGCGGCATATCGCGTGGAAGTTTCGGGTCAGCAAACAATTCGGCGGTGCTAACGTGCACCGACGGGCAGGTGACGACGTACCAGCGCTCGGGCAGGTCAATCGGGGTGAGCTGATCGCCCACGCCTTCGGCCCAGGCACTGCGACCGCGTACGAAAACCGGCACATCGGCGCCGAGTTGGCGGCCGAGTTCAGCCAATTGATCTTCGTTCAGTCCCGTGCCCCACAGGTGGTTGAGGACCACAAGGGTGGTGGCGGCATCTGAGCTTCCGCCGCCCACACCGCCACCGAGCGGCAGGCGCTTGTCCAGGCGGATGTCGGTGCCAAGTGTGGTACCGCTAACTTGTTGCAGAAGGCGCGCTGCGCGCACGGCCAGGCCATTGTCCTCAGGGACTCCGGGGGGCGGGTCAAGCTTGCGGATGAGTCCGTCTGGGCGCGGTGCGAAGGCCAGCCGGTCGCCGAAGTCCAACAGCTGGAACACGGTCTGTAGCTTGTGGTAGCCGTCCGCCCGGCGTCCCACGATGCGCAGCATCAGGTTGAGCTTGGCCGGGGCTGGCCACCATAACATACTCACAGACGCCACCTATCTACCACTAGACGTAGAGTTAGGTCGGTTCGAGTTAGCTCCATCCGGCTGGGGAGGGGGATACCGTTGACCAATGTGTAGCGCTGGTAGTCGATGCGCCAGCCGTTGCTGTGCATGCGCTTAAGGCGGCCTTCTTCGTCCAGGTTGTAAGCATCGCTTTGGGACGTCGGCAAGCCGAGCAGCCAGGCGTGCATGGCATCCAGCGGCACGCTCCAGCCCAGGGTCTCGCGCAGCAAGGTCTCGCCGTCACCCCCTTGGTAGACCGATCCATCCTGATCGATCAGAACCACGCCTTGGGCATTCTGGGTTAATTGCATGACATTCTGGCCGAGTGGAGTCCGTATATTCAGCACGTGCTGGCCGGGCTCGCGTTGCCAGTCGAAGGCGATCTGTCCGCCGGTGCCTTGGGCAAGGATGGCGGCACGGCCTTCAGCCCGCCAGCGTTTGATCTGGTGCAGTTTGGCCTGGTGGGTCTGCCACAGGCTGATGCGCTGAGGATCGGTCGTCGGCTCGAGCAGGGGGGCGGTCGCGCAGCCAGCGAGCAAGAGCAGCCCACCGAGCAGAAGAAGGCGCAAGATCATGGTTGCTGCAAGCGGTGTTGCAGGTCCAAGAGTTCACGCCGGTTGGGCTCCCGACTCAGGCCTTTTTGGATCAGCTGCAGGGCTTCGTCGCGGCGGCCCTGGGCAGCCAAGACCTCGGCCAGGTGCGCGGCGATCTCGCCGTCGGACGAGCGGGCATAGGCCTGACGCAGGTAACCCTCGGCCTCAGCAAGCTTTCCCTGGCGGAAGAGTACCCAGCCCATGCTGTCAAGAATGGCAGGGTTATCGGGGTTGAGCTTGAGCGCCTTATCGATCAGCGTGAAGGCCTCGTCCAGACGGAGGTTACGGTCAGCGAGGGTATAGCCAAGGGCGTTGAGGGCCTCGGCATGGTCGGGATCCTGGGCGAGGATGGCCCTCAGGTCGGCCTCGGCCTCCTTAAAGCGGTCGAGCTGGTCCGCGAGTAGGGCGCGAGTGTAAAGCAGGTCGGGCTCGCCGGGATAGAGGCGCAGAGCCTCATCGAGCACACCCATGGCGGCCACCGGCTGGTCAGACTGTTTCAGCAGGTCTGCTTCCGCAAGGAACAGGCGCACCCGCTCCTCCGTAGTATCGGTCTCTGCGCGTGCCTTAGCGAGATGGGCGCGTGCTTGATCAAGGCGACCCTGACGAGCATCGATCATGGCGATGCGGATGACTGCGTCCATGCGTACCTCGCCCTGCCGCGCGCGGCCGTACCAGTCGCGCGCGGATGGCACGTCACCGCGCTGTTCGAACAGGCGGCCAAGGTAATAGGCAGCCACGTCGGCCCGCTCGGGCACCTTGTGCAGGGCGCGCAACTCGCGTTCCGCAGTGCTTAAGTCGTTGGCATCCAGCGCCAGCAGGGCGACAGTGAACCGTAGGTCGGTATTGCTCGGGTTCTTGCGCAGCAGCTCCTGGAACAGCGGGCGGGCCTCGTTAAAGCGACGGGCCTCGATCAGGGCGCGGGCGTAGTTCAGTCGCAGAGACTGATCTTTCGGGAAGCGCTCGACTGCGGCACGGAGCTCGTTCAGTCCTTGCTCGATCTGGTTGGCGCTGAAATGGGTGCCGGCCAGCAGGAGGTAGGCCTCCTTGCGTTCCGGTTGCAGGCGGATGACCTTGCGCAGTGCCGCCTGCGCGGTGTCGAGCTGCTTGAAGTGCATGGCAAGTTGGGCCAAGGCGAGCCAGGCCTCTGCATCCTCGGCATGGCGTTGAGCCACGCCATGCATCACGCCCAGACCTGTCATGCCCTCGACCGTCAGGATGGAAACGATACGACGGTAGGCCGCGGTACGGTCTTTGCTTTCGTTAAGGTGCCGATCGAACACGGCCAGCACATTGTCATCGCGCTTGGCGCGCAGGTGCACAAGGGCCTCAGCCTCCCAGCGGTCCGGGTGTGCTGGTTCAAGTGCGGTCCACAGGGCCAAAGCCTGTTCGGCGGTGGCCGCATCGCGTGCGGCGAGGGCGATACGGGTCGCCCGTTCGGCCACACGCGGGTCGCGGCTGAGTTTGGCAGACTCCAGATAGAACCTGCCGGCATCGACCACCCGGCCTTGGCGGCCGGCCAGTTCGCCCAGCATCAGGAAGTAGAGGGATTCCCCGCGCACATCTTCCGCTGTCGCTGCGTGTTGCATAACCGCCGCTTCACCATTCGCGCGCGACTCAGGTGCAGGCGTGACCGACGCACAGGCAGCGGTCAGCAGCGGCAGCAGGAATATAAGGCGTCTGGTCATGCGTGATCCTCGTGAGTTAATG
>JARJMX020000006.1 GCA_029335925.2 Gammaproteobacteria bacterium | reverse complement strand
TTCTATCTCTCGGAGGCGTCCCTGTCCATATCCAAGCTCACCGCCGCCTCGATGCGTTCACCGATCCATCGCATCACCGGCACGGCCATGCTGTTGCCCAGCGCCTTGTATCGCGGGCCATCGGGACACTCGGCATAGGCTTGCTCGATGAAACCCTCCCCATGCTGGGCCCGCAACGCCTCATAGCGTTCGCGCAAGGAAGCCTCGCCCCCTTGACGCCTCGCCTTCTGGTAAACCTTCCATGGGATGCGGGTGTAGTCGTCGGGGAATCCTTGCAGTCGCTCACACTCACGCGGTGTGAGTCTTCGGACGCGCGCCTCCAGCCCCACGGCCTGAACCTCAGAGCGCGCTTCCAGGGTGTAAGCCACCTCCTGCCGAATCCCCACCCCATCAGTCCCACTTGCAGGATTTGTCCGCGTCGCACCGGCTTGAATCGCCCAGATGGGAGCAAGCACGTGCGGCTTATTGCTGCCGCCATCACACCCCCGCAGGCATCCGGCCACATCCTCCCCAAGCTCAGCCGTCGCCCCGCCCTCGCGGCCACGCAAAGCCACCGATAGGATGGCGTTCTCCTGCCCATGATTGCGCCCAAGCGTGTGCGCTTGCTCCATAAGACAACGGGGGTCTTGGGTACCGTGCACCGCGTGCGTCATGGCCGCCAAACCCGCCTCGAAGGTTGGAATCAGCGTCTCCGATTCCGCATCCAAGCGCCCCATCCCCCCGGCATTAAGGCACATGGCCACAGAAGGCAATCCCGAAGGGATGGACTTCGCAAGAATCAATCCTCCGTCAAGGTCAACGTCCGTTCCAAGCCCGCCCCCGCCTTGAGTGCGTGCACTAAGGCAGGGGGCAATGTCTTGCCGCGCTTTTCGGCTCGGCGGAGAATCCCCGCGCAGGCGGTCGGGCTCAAGAAGTATCGGGGGGCGATGGGTCCAGTCTCCAGTATCAAGGACAGCGAACACGCGACGGCGCCGCTGCGCCACTCCGAACCACTGCGCGTCAAGCACACTCCACTCGACCAATCCGTTTTCCCCCAGCGCCACGCCTTCCGTCCCCCACCCGCCTTCGGGGGGAGATATTTCGCATCCTGCCATCGAGCTAACCACGATAGCAAAATCACGTCCTTGGTGGCTGCTGAATACGCCGGGAACGTTTTCCCAGACAAGCCATCGCGCCCCACAAAGCCTTCTTGCGGCATGGAATATCCTCATCTGCTCATGAAACAATCGGGAATGCGGCCCCGCAAGGCCCTTGCGCTTGCCCGCTACCGACAGGTCTTGGCAGGGCGAACCCCCCACCACCACATCAATAGGGCCCAGCGCCTCAATTCTTGCGTCCGTAATCTGGGTCACATCCCCCAAGTTCGGCACATGCGGATAGTGATGCGCCAGCACAGCACAAGCGAATGGCTCAATCTCCGCAAACGCCACAGGCTCCCACCCGAGCGGATGCCAAGCCACCGTCGCGGCTTCAATGCCGGAGAAGAGACTTAAATAGCGCATGTTGTTTTCCTTGAAGGTGTCAATCGCTAGAATGCAGGATTCCTTCAGCTTCCATTCGCTTACGATAAGTCGCTTCCTTGCGCAGCCAGAAACCCGCCGTGCTTCCCAAGGCGTGCTCCAGCCGCAAGGCCATCTCTTGGGTGATCTCCACTTGGCCATGGATAAGCTGGATCACATGCTCTTCAGCGCACCCCATCCGCCGGGCAAGCTCGGCGGGCGTCCAGCCGCGCTCCTCCAGCACATCGGCCATGGTGTCGCCGGGCGGGGAAACCCAGTCAGGGGTAAAAGGTGCCCTCAGGTCTTGATCGGCCATGGCTTAAGCAATCCTCCAAGCCAAGGTCTTGGGATGAACATGCCCCGCTGCATCTACGGTTTCCACGTAGACGGTTTTAATCGGAAGACCTTCCTTACGAAGGGCACGGAGGATGCGTTCCGGGTCTGCCCCGCCAAGAAAAATCTGCGGATAGGTTAGCGTTTCATTAGAAAGCAGCCTCCCCTCGCACCATGCCTTTTGCTGCGAAAAGGTATTGCAGTAGGCAAGCGGACCGTCAAGGAGTTTTTTTGCAGTCATGTGTTGTCATGCTGGATTGGATTGCTCTTATTATTGCACAATTTGCAAAAAACATCCACCCCCCCTTCATCCTATCCCTTTCATTGCGGGCGTGCAGAGGGAGGCGTGTCCACAGGGCTATCCCAATCCGCCGGGCGCGCTTCACCGGTTTGATAAAATTGCTTCACAAGTTTCACATATTCCAGAAAATCCCTATTTTCTGCCGCTAAGCGATTGACCATGCCCCAATCGATCTTGTCGCGCTCGCGGGCGGGGATCAGCACCTGGCTATCCGTGGGCTTGTCGATATCAAGCTTGATGAGGCCAATCCCATGAGCGGCATACAGCAGCCGCAGTTCCTTAAGCGTGTCGAACCCGCTTATCTCGGCCGCCACCAAGTAACCAAAATTGGCCCACGATGAATTCGATACCGCCTGAAAGAAGTACTCGCGCACATTGGATCGGTGAATCAGCCGCTTGACTTCAAAAGACCACAGCTTGGTGCGTTTGTCCGAATACTGCAACACGCAATCACGCAC
>JARJMX020000156.1 GCA_029335925.2 Gammaproteobacteria bacterium | reverse complement strand
GCGTTCCGGCCAAGCTGGTGGACGTGGAAGGGGACGGGCCAAGATTGCGCCCGGCCTCGCCGCTCCCCCGTCCGGGGGTGCTTAAGGCGACCGCCCGCCCTTCGCAGGATTCCGCGAGTCCCCCTGCCGAAGCGGTCGGTTCGCCCCGCATCCAAGCCGGTGGGCGAGAGGACGAGCAGGCGTTCAGGATGTTGACGGAGCGGGTTACGTCCGCCAAGAACATGATCCGCACGGTGCAATCCTCGCAATCCGAAGCCCAAGTGCTTCAGCAAAAACTGCGCACGGTGGTTCAGAAAAGCGAGGAAGAATACCGCGAGGTCACGGACTTTCGCCGCGAGATGGCGTCCTTGCGCAGTCTTGGGCGCTTGATGGCGGCCGTCTATCTTCGCCCGGGGGCGGCCTCCAGTGTGTCGGATCGCATCAAGGCGCTCGCCCATCTGGCCCAAACCAGCCGGGATATGGCCGAAGGGGTGTTGCAGGCCATCGGGGAAACCCGCCGAAGCGGGTATGTGCGGGCTATGGCGATGGAAGCGGTGATTGACCTTGTGTCGCGCTCATGGGAGCTGGCGGAGGATGAAGCCTCATGGCATGCCGCCATCGAGAACATCAGCGCGACCGTGCGGGCGGCCGCTGTGGAACCGGCGCTGGTCCAAGCCTCCTCGCTGCTGGCTAAGCAAACCTGGGCCCCGATGTCGAGCGAGGACGAGTATCGGGAGGCGCTGGTGGTGGCTAGCCAAAACGCCTATTGGCGCCTTGCCCTGATGGAACCCTTAGGGCCGGAGAAAAGCCGCTGGGTGGTGGATCGGTTTCTGTCTTTCCTGAAGGATTATGAACACCCGCGCGGTTCAACCGACGAGATGCGCATGACCTGGACGGTGGCCTCGCTTGGGCGGCTGACGACCTTGATGCAAAATCAGGTACGCCGCTGGATGAAGACCTCGGAGGAGGCGTCCCATCAAGTACTGGACGAGGCGCGAATATCGGAGTATGTGCGGGAGGCCATCCAAGGGTTCATCGGCATTGAAAAGTACGCCCCACTCTTGATTACGGAAGAGTCCCCTCATGAACACGAACAACAACCCGAACAAACCGATTCCCATGAACCCCCGTCCGAGCGCGGCATGGATCGTTCTGTCGATTAACTTACTCACCTTGACTCATGCTGCGTGGGCGGGTAATCCGAAGGTGGATTATCCCGATCCTAAGTGTGTGACCAGCGGCAATGCCAGCTACAGCGTGGGCGCGAAAGCCGCCAAGGACATGGTGACCGCAGCGGAAGGGGGTGCTGAGCATGAAGCTCAGGTTTTTGACGAGGCGGCCAAGGAACAGGCGGAAAACATTGGCGAGAGCATTGATTGTGTGAGCAAGATCACCCAAGCGGTGACTCCCGCCATTCCCTTTTTTGGAGGCGGAGCGATTGGCTCGGTGGCGCAGAGCTTGACGCAAGACCTGGCCTCATCGGCCTGTCAGCTTGTCGAGCGGGTGACCAATCAGGCGAAGGATAAAATCGATCTGCCCAATCGCCTCCAACGGGGATTGGAACAGTCTTTGAATAAAACTTTGAGCGGAGTAGAACAAGGTGCGAATCAAGCCCTTGGGAGACTGAATAATACTTTGAATGGAATAGAACAAGGCGCAGATCGAACCCTTGGGGGGCTTGCGAACGACATGGCCCCGCTGAATGGAATTCAGAATCAAGCCCAGAGGCTAGGCAACCAGCCTTCATCTCCGCCGAATAAGGGCAATAACAATAACGGCTCTTCTAACGAAAACAACAATGGCAGTCTTTTCGAAAGCGTCACGCAAGGACTGTCGAGGCTGTTTTAACCCATCAAGATGAACTCAGCGGGTGAAGACCATGATGCGTGAAAACCAAAAGGCCAAGGGATGGGCTAAAAGAACGATGGTAGCTTCGGCGGTCTCCGCCGCCCTCATGCTGACGCCCGCTTGGGGGGCATCGGTGTATTGCACAAACTGCGCCACCAGCGCGCAGGCTTCCTTGATGATCGAAAACCTGACCTTGGGTTTTAACCAAGTCAGCTCGGCCATTCAGGGGGCAGCGGTGGCGGAGACCGCCGCCATTGAGGGCAGTACCCGCATGGCGACGGAAGCTCAGGCGAGAATCCAGCGGGATATGGCCACCTCGCAAGCCAAGATCGGCTACAAACCGCTTGACCCGTGCACGGTGACCGCCATGACCAACGCCACCACAGGAGGCGAGAACGATGTGATGCGCGACCGTGGAGCGGATGTGGGCCGTCATGGGGGCGGCGTTGTCGGGGCAGGTCTGAGTGCTTCCATGCAGACCTCGATGAAAATTGCCAAAGGTCTGCAACCGGCCCCATCGCCGGAGGTGCAGGCGTCCTTGGCTTCCTCGGGGGCGTGCCAGACGTTTGTGGATAGCGGCAAGGAAAGCACCCGCAAGCGGATGTGCCAGGCGGCGGGATTGAGCACGGGGAACAGCAGCGGTTATCCCGATGCGGATATCCGTGCCGAGACGCTTTTTGATGGACCGCAAAAGAGCGATAAGATCGTGCGCAAGCTCACCTACCAGCCGAACAGCAAAGAAGAGGCGGCGGTGGAGGCTTTTTTGCGCAACCTGGAAGCCCCCATGGACCTTCGAGAATTGACGAAGGGCGAGCTTCAGACGGATGCGGGACGTCATTACCTTGCACTGCGTGATGCTTATGAGGCCCATATGAGCTTGGCGACCAAGCCTCTTCGGGATCAGGCGCTTTTGTTGCGCGCCAATCCGAATACCAAGGGGATTGTCGCGCAATTGCTGGACAGCGATGACGAGGAGTTTGTCAGAAAATATCTGGACACCGCCTATCCGCGCTATAAAAGCGACGGGATTAGTATTGCTGAATTGATCAACCTTGAGGCCGAGCGTCGCTATAAGAATCCCAAATGGTTCAAGCGTATGGCTGAGGCCCCGGATCGTCAATTGTTGCAAGAACAGGTGCAAATGCAGGCGGCGCAGCTTTGGATGACCGCCATGCTACTGGAGCGACTCCAGCAGCTGGCCATGATTCAGGGGAATACCGCCGCCGCCTCTGTTCGTGCCGAGAAATGGCCTGCCTTGGTGGACGCTCACCGCGCGGCCCAGCGTTAAGAAGGCGGTTTACCTTAAAACACCCCCTCGCTTGCTGACCGCCTGCCTTGGGGGGAGTGGGGGGTTGATGGTATACTCACGTTATGGAACAGGCTGTGAATAGAATTTTCCTTTCTGGCGGACGCCAGCGCGACCGTAAGCTTAAGCTGAGCGCCTTACGCGCGCCTCCGCACTCAATGGAGGCCGAGCTCTCGGTGCTCGGCGGCTTGATGCTGGCTCCCGAGGCGTGGGAGCGTATCGCCGACCGCATCACCGAGGATGATTTCTACCGCCGTGACCACCGCCTGATTTTCCGTGCACTGCAATCGCTCGCCGATGCTGATCAGCCGCGCGATGTCGTCACCGTGGCCGAGTGGTTGGACAAGCATGCCCTGCTGG
>JARJMX020000179.1 GCA_029335925.2 Gammaproteobacteria bacterium | reverse complement strand
CTGCTCATCCATAGCAGAGGCGGCGGGGGGCTGCTCGGCAACGGCTGCGGCAGTCACGGCCTCGGCCAGTTCCGGGGCGGCATCAAGGGGATGCTGGTTTTCCATCGGGGGTCTCGGACAAAACAAAAAAAGACCATCCCTAGCTCAGTTCACAAACCCGGCTCCTTCCCTGGGGCGAGGATCAACGAGCTGCAGTTTAGCAGCATGCAGCAAAAGTCCATCCACCCCCCCCGCTGGGCGGAGGGCAGGGGGCAAGTTTCAGAAGTCGAGGCGGAAGGCGTCGATGATGAGACGTGCGCCCAGGTCCACGATCACCACATCGGGACCGACGATAAAGCGGGCATAGCCGCGCGGCAGCGGCTGGAGGTCACGCTCGACGTCGTGGGGCAGGGCGTAGTAGGGCACGCCGGGCGGCCAGGGCATGCCGCGCGCCAGGCGCTTGGCATGCCCCGGCGGGATCTTGCCCTGCTTGGCCAGGCCCGGCGGCAGGTTGCGGCGGTAGTAGTCGTTGAGATAGATCCGCTCGCGATTGGTGAAGGTGAAAGGCAGGCTCAGGCTGGAATCCCCCCGGCGGCCGTCGTAATACCGGTCGTCATAGCGATCACGGTAGCGCTCATCGTAATGACGATCATTAACCTTGCGACCGTCGCGCTCCGGATCGGCGTAGACGCAGCCGCCGAGCAGGGCACTGCTGGCAAGGGCGGCAAGGACGAGGTGTTTGTTCATGATTCACCCCCCGCGGGTGCATTGGGATGACGGTGGGCCGTTTCGACCGCAGGGCGCATCCTGTTCAGCCACCACAGCCCCGGCAGCGCGGCGAGGAAGGTCAGTACAAAGAATAGCGGCCAATCCAGCCATGTCACCACGCCACCCGCCACCGGGCCGAGCAGCACCCGCCCCAAAGAGGCCAGAGCGGAGAGCAGGGCGAACTGGGTGGCGGAGTAACGCAATTCGCACAATCCCATCAGCAGGGCAACGAAGGCCGCCGTGCCCATGCCGCCAGCCAGGTTTTCCAGCCCCACTGCCAGCACCATCAGTGGATAGTTGTGCCCGGTCAGGGCCAGCCCGAGGAAGCCGAGGTTGGTCACCGCCTGCAGAATGCCGAACAGCATCAGGGCGCGAAAGAGGCCGAGGCGCATCAGCCACAACCCACCCGCCAGCGCGCCGATCAGGGTGGCCGCAAGGCCGAAGCCCTTGTTCACCAGACCGACGTCGGTGGGGGTGAAGCCCGCGCCGCGGATGAGGAAGGCCGTGGTCAGGCTGCCGGCGAAGGCATCGCCCAGCTTGTAGAGGATGACGAGCAGGATCAGGCCCCAGGCCTCCGGGCGGGCAAAGAAGGCCTTGAGTGGGCCGCTGACCGCCTCGGCCAGGCTGCGCGGCGTGTGCACCCCCGCAGGCTCCGGGGTGAGCAGGGTGACGATGAGGGTGGTAGCCATCAGGCCGGCCATCAGCAGGAAGGTGTTCGACCAACCCCAGTGCTCGCCGAGGATGAGCGCCAGCGCCCCTGACACCAGCATCGC
The DNA here is from genome assembly GCA_029335925.2 of Gammaproteobacteria bacterium. GTDB lineage: Bacteria > Pseudomonadota > Gammaproteobacteria > Halothiobacillales > Halothiobacillaceae > Thiofaba. The sequence continues at coordinate 7,253 of JARJMX020000179.1, read as the reverse complement.
CAGACGGTAGCCGGTGACCGAGAGGGCTGCACCGAGGCCGCGCTCCTCGGGCTGGAGGACATCGGTGCGCAGGGCATCGAAGGCAATGTCCTGAGTGGCGGAGAAGAAGGCGATCAAGAGGGCGAAGCCGGCAATCAGCAGCAGCTGGTTGTGCGGATCGAAGGCCGCGAAGCCGGCGAGCGCGAGCGCAAGCACGGTCTGGGTCAGCAGCAGCCAAGCGCGACGGCGGCCGAGCGGCAGCGGCACGAAGCGGTCCACTAGCGGCGCCCACAGGAACTTGAGGGTGTACGGCAGCCCGGTGAGGGCGAACAGGCCGATGGTGGCGATGGCGATCCCCTCCACCGTCAACCAGGCCTGCAGAGTGCTGGAAGAGAGCGGCAGCGGCAGCCCGGAGGCGAACCCGAGCGGCAGCATCAGAAGCAGGCGGCGGTTGATGGTCATGACGGGGCAGGGCGCGGTGGAGGAAAAGAGCAACCCTTTCGATCGCGGCGGTACGCCGCTCCCACAGGGCTCCCAAGGGTGGGAAGGTGTGGGAGCACCATGCATCGCCAGCACAAGCTGAGAAAGACCGTTGCTCCCACAGGGGGCCAGATCATGCGTGAGAGCCGCGTATTGCGGCGATGAGAATCGGTGGTCCGCCCGCTCCCACGGTGTGGAGGCGCATGGACTGTCCAGACCTTTCTGGCATCAGTGGCTGTCCGGATGCTGACGTTTATCCTCACGCAGAAGCTCGATCAGCGCCTGTATGTCGGCGGGGATGGGGGCCTCCCAGGCCATGGGCTCACCGGTCGCAGGATGCGTAAGCTCCAGCCGCGCGGCATGCAGTGCCTGGCGGCGGAAGCCGCGCAGCATCTCGATCAGCTCCTTCGATGCACCCTTCGGCAGGCGCAAGCGGCCGCCGTAGTCGGGGTCGCCGACCAGCGGCAGTTTGAGGTGTGCCATGTGCACGCGGATCTGGTGCGTACGGCCGGTCTCCAACTGCACGCGCAGCAGGGTGTGCTGGCGGAACTTCTCCGCCACGCGGTAGTGGGTCACGGCCTCGCGGCCGGTCTCGGTCACCGCCATGCGCGTGCGCTCGCGGGGGTGGCGACCGATCGGTGCGTCCACCGTGCCGCCGGCCACCAGCAGGCCCTGCACCACCGCGAGGTATTCGCGATGCATGTCGCGCTCGGCGAGCGCCTCGACCAGCGCCTTGTGCGCTGACAGGGAGCGGGCCACCACCAGCAGGCCGGAGGTGTCCTTGTCCAGACGGTGGACAATGCCCGCGCGCGGCAGCTGGCGCAGTTCGGGAAAGTGGAACAGCAGGGCGTTCATCAATGTGCCGGCCATGTTACCCGCGCCCGGGTGCACCACAAGACCGGCAGGCTTGTTGATGACGATGATGTGCTCATCGCTGTACACCACATCAAGCGGGAGGTCCTCCGGCTGGGCCTCGGTCTGTACCTCCGGCTCGGCCAAAAGCTCGATGCGCTCGCCGCCCGCAACCTCGCTGCGCGGGGCGACGCCCGCCTGGCCGTTGACCAGGATCTTGCCCTCCTTCAGCCAGGCAGTCAGGCGCGAGCGGGAGTAGCCTGGGAACACCTGGGCGATGGCTTGGTCGAGGCGCATGCCGGCCTGATCAAAGGACAGGACGGCCCGGTTGGGGTCGGCATCTTCCACGGCCTCGTCCGGATCCAGGATGTCGTCGAATTCGTTGCGTGTCTCGTTCATGGCGCCATGGTAGCAGAGGGCGGGGCGGGCCCGATGTTTCCGCCCTGCCCTTTCGTCATGAGCCATGGTTATAATCAAATGCATCTATCTATTGCGTTGCGCGAGGCGACTGCATGTTCCGCCCCTCCCTGCCCTTTCTCGCCCTGGTGCTCAGCGCCGCACTCGTTTCCGGCTGTTCATGGTTCAAGGACAAGAAGGAATCTGGGGAAGACCCCTATCCCACCGCCGCCGATATCTACAACCAAGCCAGCCGCGCGCTGAAGACCGGCAACTATGAGGAAGCGATCAAGCAGTTCGAGACCCTTGAGGCTCGCTACCCGTTCGGGCCCTACGCCGAGCAGGCCAAGCTGGAAGCGGCCTATGCCTATTACAAGTACGGCGAGCAGGAATCCGCCATCGCCACCATCGACCGCTACCTGCAGCTACATCCGCGCGGTGAGAATGTCGACTACGCCCTTTACCTGAAGGGGTTGGCCAATCTCAAGCGCGGCGCCTCGCTGGTGGATGAATACGTAAAAGCGCGCGATCCGTCCCGCCGAGACCAAAACGCGCTGCAGGAGGCCTTCAATGCCTTCAGCGAACTGGTGCGCCGCTTTCCAACCAGCAAGTATGCAGAAGATAGCCAGCAACGCCTGCTCGAGCTGCGCAATCTGATGGCCGAGCATGAACTTTATGTGGCGCAGTACTACATGAAGCGCGGCGCCTGGCTGTCCGCTGCCAACCGCGCGCAGGGCCTGATTGAGCGCTACCAGGGCGCACCGAGCATGCCCGAGGCGCTGAAGATCATGGTCGAGGCCTACACCAAACTCGGCCTGACCGACCTCGCGGCGGACGCGCGCAAGGTGCTCGAACTGAACTATCCTGAAGCTGCCAAGACGCTGAAATAAGGAGCGCAGCCATGTGGGACCTGTTCGAGACCGTCCGCCACCGCCACTCAGTCCGCCATTTCCAGACCGACATGCCGGTAGAGCCAGAGAAGCTGAGCGCGGTGCTTGAGATCGCCTCCGCCGCCCCCAGTGCGGGGGGACTGCAGGCCTACCGCATCGTGGCGGTCGAGGGCGAGGATGCCCGTCGGAGGCTCGCTCATGCCGCGCATGACCAGGCCTGCCTGGCCGAGGCACCGCTTACCCTCGCCTTCATCGCCCAGCCGACACGCTCCGAACAGGTCTACGGTGCGCGTGGCCGCGAGCTTTACGCAATCCAGGACGCTACCATCGCCGCGGCCTACGCCCAGCTGGCCGCCGTCGCCGCAGGCTTGGCCTGCGGCTGGATAGGCGCATTCGATGAGGCGAGCGTGCGCGGCGTGCTTGGCTGCGAGGGCGATGATCGCCCCGTCGCCCTGATCCCCATCGGCTACCCTGCCGAACTGCCTCAGGAGACCCCGCGCCGCCCACTTAAGGAGATGGTGCGCAAGCTCTGATCCCTACGAAGGGTCAGACAGCGGACTCGTCCTCCTCGCCGGTGCGGATGCGGATGGCGCGCTCCACGTCCATAACGAAGATCTTGCCGTCGCCGATCTTGCCGGTCTTGGCGCTCTTGAGGATGGCATCGACCACGGCATCCGCCTTGTCGTCGGCCACCACCACTTCGATCTTCACCTTTGGCAGGAAGTCGACCACGTATTCCGCGCCGCGATAGAGCTCGGTGTGCCCCTTCTGTCGGCCGAACCCCTTCACTTCAGTGGCCGTCATGCCCGACACCCCCAATTCCATGAGCGCCTCGCGCACGTCGTCCAGGCGGAACGGCTTGATGATGGCTTCGATCTTCTTCATCGGCTAACTCCAGGATGCAAAAAGGCCCGCCGAGGCGGGCCACGAAATGACCGCATAAAGGCAGAGATTACTCGACCTTGAGCGCGAGGAACAACGGCGAGCCATCACGCAGCAGGCGCAAGGCCACGGGACGCCCCTTGGTCATGCGCTCGGCGGCCTGCTTGAGATCCGCCGCCGAGGCGAGCTTCACCCCGCCAAGCTCGAGGAGCACATCCCCCGGCCGCACCCCGGCGCGAGCTGCAGGTCCTTCACCCACTGAGCGCACGAGCAAGCCATGCCCTACGCCCAATTCCTGGCGCTTGGCGGCGTCCAACGGCTGCACCTGCAGGCCGAGGGGGGTGGAAGCATCCCCACCTAGGGTATCGGCGGCCTGCTCGACATCATCCGGCAGGGCCTGGATGGTGACTGTCAGGGTCCGCTCCTTGCCCTCACGGAGCACTTGAACCTCGGCGCGCTTGCCGATCTCGGCGCTGGCGACACGTGCAGGCAATTGCGCCGTATCGTCGATCGGATAGCCATTGAAGGCAAGGATGACATCGCCTGCCTTGAGACCTGCCTTGTCCGCCGGACTGCCGGGCTGGACCTGGGCAATCAGGGCACCGCGCGGGCGGTCAAGGCCGAAGGACTTGGCAAGATCGGCATCCACCGGCTGGATCATCACCCCCAGCCAGCCGCGGGTGACCTTGCCATGCTTACGCAGCTGGTCGGCCACCTGCATGGCCGTGTTGATGGGGATAGCGAAAGAAAGCCCCATGTAACCGCCGGAGCGCGAGTAAATTTGCGAGTTGATCCCCACCACTTCGCCGCGCGGATTGAACAGGGGGCCACCCGAGTTGCCGGGATTGATGGCAGCGTCGGTCTGGATGAACGGCACATAGTTTTCGTCCGGCAGGTTGCGGCCAATGGCGCTGACGATACCTTGGGTGGCGGTGAAGTCCAGACCAAACGGCGAACCGATGGCCAGCACCCACTCACCGACTTGCAAGCGGTCCGAATCGCCGATGCGCACGGTTGGCAGTCCGCTGGCCTCGATCTTGAGCACGGCAACGTCAGTGCGCTCATCCAGGCCGATGATCTTGGCGGGAAACTCACGCTTGTCTTGCAGGCGTACATTGATGCTCTCGGCGTCCTTCACCACATGGGCATTGGTGAGAATGATGCCATCGGCGTCAACGATGAAGCCGGAACCGAGCGAGCGAGCGGGTTTTGCATTCGGCAGCGAACGTGGGGGAATACCCTCGAAGAAATGGCGGAACAGCTCATTGAACGGATGTCCTTCGGGCAGCCCTGGCAGCATGCCAGGCGGCAACTCCGGTCGTTTCGGCATCCTCTGGGTGGTGTTGATATTCACAACCGCCGGTGAGACGTCCTTCACCATCTGCACGAAGTCCGGCAAATCGGCCGCCTGAGCCATGGACAGCGCGGCCAGTGGAGCACATAAACTCAGTGCAGCAGCCAGAAGGGAGATTTTGAGGATGCGATGCTTCATCGAACTCTCCTTGCACAAATAAGTGAGCATTGGAGCACCGAGGATAAGGTCAGGTTCCGCCCGTCCAAGAGAAACCCAGTGCCTGGATTCCGGCCGCGAGGTCAGCCATGGCGGTCTCCACGACCTCCCGCGCCCCTTTGAGCCCCAACTCGATGCGCCGCCGAGGCTGATGCTCCGTTGGCAACACCGGCAAACTGAACAACTTGAGCGTGGGGTAACGCGCCGTGAGCTCACGCATCAGGTCCAACAACTGGCTCTCCGTGGCATCCCAAACCCAGAGCGCCTGCTCGGCATATTCGGCATCCCCCACATGGGCATAGTGCTGGGCCAGCACCCAGTCGAGCATGGCATGCGCCATCTGGGGGAAGCCCGGCATAAAGTGCATTCCCCCGACCGAAAACCCGGGCACGTTGTTGTAAGGGTTGGGGATGAGCTCTGCCCCCTTGGGCAGGTCGGCCATCCGCACCCGATGCGGAAAAGCTTCCGCCCCGAACTGGCCGACGATCAGGGTTTCGGCCTCGGGGTGTCGCAGCAGCGGGCGATCGAAGGCACGCGCGGCGGCCTCGCGGGTCAGATCGTCGGGGGTGGCACCAATCCCGCCAAAGCAGAACACGGCCTCCGCGGCCGCCTGCGCCTCGCGCAGATTCTGCACCAAAAGCTGCATGTCATCGCCCACCAGCCGCGCCCACGAAAGGCGCAGACCCCGTGCACCCAGCCGCTCGATGACCGCCGGGAGGTGACGATCCTGCCGACGCCCGGAGAGCACCTCATCGCCAATGACAAGCACCCCGAACCTCACTGCTTTGCCCCCAGCGCAAGCGCCCGTTTCTTGCTTGCCTCCCACTCGGCACGCTGGGCCTTGGCATCATACGGTCCAGCCTCGGGCCAGCCCTGTACGTGTTGTATGACGAGCTCGGCAAGCATGTCGAGGTGGTCGGCGCGGTCGTTCAACGCTGGAATATAGCTATAGCGCTCCCCACCCGCTTGCATGAAGTACTCGCGGTTTTCCTGTTCGATCTCCTCCAGGGTCTCCAGGCAGTCGGCAGAAAAGCCGGGGCAGATCACCTGCACATCGCGTATGCCTTGTTGGGGCAAGGCCTTGAGGGTCATATCGGTGTAGGGCTTGATCCACTCCTCCCGGCCGAAGCGCGACTGAAAGCAGACCTGCCATTCCCCTTCGCCCAACCCCAGGCGCTCAGCCAAAAGGCGCGCGGTGACATGGCATTCACAGTGATAAGGATCGCCCTGCAAGAGGTAACGCTCTGGCACGCCGTGGAAGGACATGATCAACCGCTGCGGCTGGCCATGCTGGGCCTGGTGCTCGCGCACGCTAGCCGCCAGCGCCTCGATGTAGGCTGGGTGACGGTGGTAGTGATTGATGAAGCGCAGCTCAGGCAGCCAGCGCGCCTTCTGCAGGGCCGCAGTCACCGCATCGAAGGTGGATGCCGTAGTGCTGGCCGAATACTGCGGGTAGAGCGGCAACACCAGCACCCGACGCGCGCCCTGCATGCGCAGCTCCTCCAGCGCGCGGGGGATGGAAGGGTTGCCGTAGCGCATCCCCAAGGCAACCACCACCGGGCCGGGCAGGCGCTCGCGCAGGCGCGTCTTTAGGCCCTCACGCTGACGCTCGGACAGGTATAGCAGGGGCGAGCCGGTACCCGCGCCGTAGTGATCCCACACCTCCGCATAGGCCTCAGCCGAACGCTTCGGCCGGGTGCGCAAGACGATACCGTGCAGGATCGGCCACCACTGCCAGCGGGGCAGCTCGATCACCCGCGGGTCGCTAAGGAACTCAGCAAGGTAGGTGCGGAGGGCGTCCTCCGTCGGCGCGTCCGGCGTGCCGAGGTTGAGCAGCAAAACACCGAGCTGCTCGGGGCTGCCATGGCGGTAGTCTTTTTCACCCAGGTACATGTCCGCCTCCAGGAGTAAGGACTCGACATTGTTGGCAACGCGAGCGAGCTTGTCCACCCCACAACATGAATAGCCAAAAACTATCAAAGTCATTACAACAATCCATTATGAAGATAACCAAGAAGGCAGCTATCTTGGTTACGAACTCACTTCATAAACTCACTTCATCGAGGAAAACACCATGAGTGTTCTGGTTGCCCGTCACGCCCCCGACTTCACTGCCCCCGCCGTCATGCCCGATGGCAGCATCAACGAGCACTTCTGTCTGTCCGACTTGCGCGGTCACTACGTTGTGCTGTTTTTCTGGCCACTTGATTTCACCTTCGTCTGTCCGTCCGAGATCATCGCCCACGACAACCGCATCGCACGCT
>JARJMX020000166.1 GCA_029335925.2 Gammaproteobacteria bacterium | reverse complement strand
CAAAAGCACACCTTAAGTTAGGCGCACTATGTCCTGCTACGCCAGACTCTCAAGCAGTTGGCGGCTGTTCATCCCCAATTATTGCCGCCATGGCCGTCTTGATGTTGGGCTTGATGGCGGCAAGTTGGGTAGTAGGACTGGTGCGCCGCACAGCGGCGGTCAAGATGCGTTATGCGCGTGCCCTAGAAAAACTGCAAAGCGCTTTTGAAGACTCATGCATGACAGGTACGCCCAAAATGCTGCCTCCACCGCCTGAGACTGGGCCGCAGGAGCTCAGCGCTCGGCAATGATAATCGCACGCCGTGGCGCAGGATGACCTTCCACGGTACGGGTCGGATCGAACGGATCGAGGAAGTCCGCCAAGGATTGGAATGACATCCAGCGGGTCCGACGCTGCTCGGCCGTGGTCGTCACACTTTCGTCCACAATCCTGGCGTCGCGGAAGCCGACGGCCTCCACCCAGCCACGCAGGGTAGCCGCCGAAGGCACCGCCCACACATTGCGCATCATGGCATAACGTCCAGAACCAATGTGCGCAGGATACAGGCAGTCACCTTCCCCGCCCTCGATCACCAGCCCTTCCAGCACCAATTGGCCACCCGGGCGTAGGCACTCGGCAAGCTGGGCAAGATGCTCCAGCGGATCGCGCCGGTGGTAGATCACGCCCATTGAGAATACCGTATCGAATACCGGCAAGCGTTGGGGAAGAGCCTCGAGAGTGAAGGGGAGGACATGCGTGTGGCTCGTGTTGGACAGCGCGCGCAGCAGGGCGAACTGGGCGATGAACAGGAGCGAAGGATCAATGCCGATGGCGAGCCTGGCCCCCGCCCCGCGCATGCGCAGCAGATGGTAGCCGCTGCCACAGCCCACATCCAGCACATCGCGCCCGGCGAGCGGGGCAAGGTGAGGCACCACGCGCGCCCACTTCCAGTCCGAACGCCATTCGGTATCGACATGGATACCGAACACGTCGAACGGCCCCTTCCGCCATGGCATCAGACCCTGCAGAACATGCTTCAGCTGCGCCCGCGTCGCCTCATCCACTTCATCCGCCGCACCGATCAGGATCGTATCTCGCGCAAGATCGACGTGACTGGCGCGCAGCGGCGGGCAGGCGTCAAGGGCTGCCTGGAAGCGGGGCAGGTTGCCATTACGCTGAGGGTCGAGCCGGTCCTCGAGCATTGAGGGGAGCCATTCAAGCCAGGGCTCTAGGGGATGCCCATCAAGCTCCCGCCGCAAAGCAAGCAGGTCGACCATCATCATGGGCATCACACCATGGCCAAGAGGGATACAAAGCGGGATTGTTGCAGCCAGGTTTCACATGAAACGAACCCCGCCTCGTGCAGGCGGGCGCGATGCGCTTCCAGGGGCTCAGGCACTAGTACGTTCTCAAGCGCCTGGCGCTTCTGCGCAATCTCCAGCTCCGAATAGCCCTGCGCGCGCTTGAAATCGTGGTGAAGCTCGGTGATCAGGTGCTCCATACGCTCATCCTTCAGCGCGATCTTCTCCGACAGCAGCAGAACACCGCCGGGCCGCAGACCGGCGCGGATGCGGTACAGCAGTTCAAGTCGGCGATCCAGGGGGATGAACTGGAGGGTGAAATTGAGCAGAACGAGCGAGGCGTTTTCGATCGGGACATCGAGAACGTCGGCCTGTACTAGCTCGACCGGCACCTCCGAGCGAAAGCTGCCGAGCCATTCGCCCGCGCGCCGGATCATTGCCTCCGAAATATCGACGGCGATGATCCGGCACTCATCCGCCTTTATTCCGCGGCGAACCGCCTGCGCCCCGGCGCCGAGCGAGCAACCGAGGTCATAGACCACGGAGCCCGGCTGCACCACGCGCGCCGCGAGCCAGGGCAGGGCCTGCAGGATCAGTTCGTAGCCCGGCACCGAGCGCCGGATCATGTCCGGGAAGACTGTGGCGACCTGCTCGTCGAAGGCGAACGGCTCGACCCGCGGGTGCGGATCGGCATAGATACGGTCGCGGATCATGCCCCCTCCAGCCTCGTCTTCCACCATTCGAGTACCGCCTCGCGATCACCGCGAAAGACGACGCGGTCGAGCTTCTTGCTGATCTGGTAGTCGTACATCGGGTCGTAGTATTCGACCAAAAAATGGCGTACGAACGCTCGCATGCCTGCGTCGTCACCCGCACGGAAGGCCGTCAGAGCTTCCTCGAGCAGACCCGTCAGCTGCCGGTGACGCAAGCCCCCCAGCCTCCGATAGATGCGGGCGAGGCTGGCGCGTACCTGCTCGGCGTAAAGCGCGAAGCCTTCCTCCTCCCCATAGAACCTGCGGAATTCCGCCAAACGATCGAGTACGTAATCCTTGAACAACCCGCGTCTCGCGCATTTCGAGCGAGGCTTCCAGTAGGACCAGGGGCGCGGCTTGCATAACGGCATACAGGGCCTGCGGGACCTCACGACTGCCGATCGCCCGCCCCTCGTCCTCCACCAGCACCGGCATGTTTCCCGTGAAACGCAGCAGCCGGATAGCGATCGCGTTGTCGATGTTGATCTGTGTAGGCTGCGGGGTGACATGGCGTCCGAAAGCCGAACCACGATGATGCGCAATACCCTCAAGATCAATGCTGTTATCGACCATTTGCAGAAGAATCGGTCTTTCCTGAACCGGTCCGTCCGCCCAGGACGACCAGTGACTGGCTGGCCGAGCGCTCAGCCAAGGTGTTCAGCAGGAAGCGGCGCAGGGCTTTATAGCCACCAGCCACGCGCGGCACGACAATGCCCACATCCTCTGCCAGCATCTGTTGGGTCAGGCGCGAGCGCAAGCCACCTCGGAAACCGCCCATGGCATACACGTCGGAGATGGCATTGGTGGCGGCGATGCGGCCGAAGTCGAACGGATCGTCGACGATCGGCATGAAGAAGTCGGTGGTGGAGATCACTTGCGCCCATCACCTAATCGTATACCGCCGCGTCGTCGCGTAAGGCGTTGCCGACCACAAGGCGCGAGGTGTGGAAAGCCTCAAGCTGCGAGTGCAGCAGGCCATCCAGAACATTCGGTGCGATCTTGCAGCCACAGTCGACACCGTGGCTGTATTCGGTCAGACAGATCTGGTCTTTCATGTGGAGTCCCTCGCAAGGATGAGCCCAGGACTTCAAAACCGCCCACCCAGTTCGAGACTCTGCATGTTAATGCCTGGATTGTGCTCGTACAGATCGCCGTTGGAAATGTGGTGGATACGGTAACCCAAGGTTAGCGAACGCCCAAGGTCAAAGCGTAATCCGATGTGGGAGTCGAACTGCACCTTGCCCCCCAGATCGACCTCACCAAAGCGCTGCTCGCTAAGCCATGTGGGCCGCCAGCCGGCATCAAACACCCAGCTCGCACCCGAGGGTCGCAACTGGACCACCGGACCTGCAGACAGACGCCAGATGGAATCACCCTGGCTTTCCATGCGGCCAACCCCGCCCTCCAGGAGGAACTGAAGACCGGGGGTTGGCCTCCAGAAGCTGCTGCCACGTAGGCGTAGCTCCTGCACGGAGGCGTTTTTGTCTTCGCCAAAAAAGTTCATCCCCGCGGACAGACCGACATCCACCGCGAATACAGAAGAGGAACCAAGAACCATCCCCAAGGCAACAAGAAACGGGCGCATTGAACAGACTCCTTCAACAAAATTCTTGCAAACGGATTATAAGACTGGGCTATCCTCCATCATTGCGGGTAGCCATCCATGGACTCGCCAAGCTTCATAAGCCGTTATCCTTTAGGACGATGAACCCCACAAAGGGCTGCTCGGCTTACCCGAACAGGCGATCGGTTTCGTCCTATTCGCTCATGGCCGTGGAAGCAGCCGTCTAAGTCCCCGCAACACCCAAGTCCCCCGGTCCTGCACGAGCACAGCTTCGCGACCCTGCGATTCGACCTTCTCACCGCGGAAGAGGAGCGCGTCCACACGACCCACTTCGACATCGCCCTGCTTAACCATGGCCTCTTCAGCACCACCCGCTGGGTATGCGAGCAGAAGGAGACGAGGGATCTTACGCTCGGCTATTGGGGCGCCAGCACCGGGGCCGCGGCCGCCTTGATCGCTGCCGCACCCCTCGGTGACGGGATACGGGCGGTCATCTCACGCGGAGAGCGTCCCGACCTCGCCATGCCTGTCCTGGCCGACATCCCTGCCCCCACCCTGTGACTCGTCGGCGAACTGGATTTCCCGATGATCAAGATGAACGAAGCCGCCTTTCGCCACCTCAAGGGGCCGAAGGAGCTGCGCATCATCCCGGGGCCTCCCATCTGTTCGAGGAGCCCGGACCCTGGAACAAATGGCCGAGGCCGCCGACGGGTTGGCCCGCTATCTTCCCGAAACCATCGAGCAGTGAACGCGCCAAAGACGTGCAGTCGGCGGCTTCGATTCACTTGCCGATGCAGAAACTCGAAAAAATCCTTCCTAAGAGATCATCCGAGGTAAAACGGCCAGTGATCTCGCCCAAGTCCTCCTGCGCCAGCCGCAACTCCTCCGCCGCGAGCTCTCCGGCATGTGCGTGCAAAAGATTGGCCCGCGCCGCATGCATGTGGGCCTCGGCCCGCTCAAGGGCATCAAGGTGACGGCGGCGGGCAAGGAACACGCCGCCCTCGCCCGGCTGATACCCAAGGCAAGCCTTCAGGTGTTCTCGTAACAGATCAAGCCCCTCGCCGCTCTTGGCCGAGAGGGCGATCTCGGTCACCCTGTGCCCCGGAGCCTCGGTCAAATCCTCGAGCAGGCGTTCCCCGGCCGGGCGGCCGGAGATGTCGATCTTGTTGCGCACCAGGGTGAGCGGCTTGTTAGCAGGCAACTGCTGGAGAATGACTGCATCCTCAGCGGCGATGCCCTGCTGGTCATCCACGACCAGCAGCACCCGATCGGCGCGCTCGACCTCCAGCCAGGCACGGCGGATACCCTCCTGCTCGACCACGTCCACACTCTCGCGTAGTCCAGCGGTATCCACCAGGTGCAAGGGCAGACCGTCGATAGACAGATGCTGGCGCAGGACGTCACGGGTGGTGCCAGGGATGTCGGTGACGATCGCCGCTTCTACCCCGCATAGGGCATTGAGCAGACTGGACTTGCCCACATTGGGCTGGCCAAGGATGACTACGTGCAATCCCTCGCGCAGCAGAGCCCCTTGGTGGGCGGCGGCGCGCGTACGTGCCGCTTGGGCCAATAGATCATCTAACCGCATCACCAGGGTCTGATCAGCGAGGAAGTCGATCTCTTCTTCAGGAAAATCGAGCGCCGCCTCGATGTACATGCGAAGCTGGATGAGCTGCTCGGTGAGGTCATGCACCTCGCGCGAAAAGGCCCCCTGCAAGGAGGCCAGCGCAGCCTTGGCCGCCGCCTCGGAGCCAGCGTCGATCAGATCGGCAATGGCCTCCGCCTGGGCAAGGTCCAGCTTATCGTTGAGGAAGGCACGCTCGGAAAACTCACCCGGCCGGGCCAATCGTGCGCCAAGCGCAAGGCAGGCGCGCACAATACCATCGAGCACTACCGGACCGCCGTGCCCTTGCAGCTCGAGTACGTCCTCACCAGTAAAGGAGTGCGGGGCAGGAAACCAAAGGGCAATGCCATCGTCCAGCGCCTCGCCGGCCGCATTGCGAAACACGCGGTGGATCGCCAGGCGGGGCTTCGGCAGGCCTCCGAGCATCGCGCCTGCAATGGCCGAAGCGAGTGGGCCAGAAACCCGCACCACCCCAATCCCACCCCGCCCCGGGGGGGTGGCGATAGCAACGATGGTGTCTTGCTGACCACCGCTCATGCCACAGACCGGAGACGTCAGACGTCCATGGCTCCCATGCGCTTGTTAATGACCCATTGCTGAGCAATCGACAACACGTTGTTGACCACCCAGTACAGCACCAAACCTGCCGGGAAAAAGGCGAAGAACACAGTAAATACTGGCGGCAAGATCATGAAAACCTTGCGCTGCATCTCGTCCATCGGCTGAGGGTTGAGCTTATGTTGCAACCACATGCTGATCCCCATCAGAATGGGTAGAACAAAATAGGGATCCATGGCAGTCAGGTCGTTGATCCACAGAATGAAGGGCGCCTGGCGCAGCTCCACCGACTCGACCAGCACCCAGTAGAGGGCAATGAACACGGGGATCTGCACCAGAATCGGCAGGCAGCCGCCAAGCGGGTTGATCTTCTCCGTGCGATAGAGCTTCATCATCTCTTCCGAGAATTTCTGCTTGTTATCGCCATAGCGCTCCTTGAGCGCCTGCAGCTTGGGCTGCAGCTTGCGCATAT
>JARJMX020000039.1 GCA_029335925.2 Gammaproteobacteria bacterium | reverse complement strand
TTCCTCGCGCGTGACCAGCTCCATTTTCTCCAGCATCTGCTGCAATCCAAGGCGCGCGGTCTTCTCAAGATCGGCACGCAGCTCGGTCAGGCCGACGGGCAGGGCCTCACCGAAGCGGCGGGCGAAATCATCCAGTTGTTTAGGATCGAGCATAAGAGCACCTCGTTGTCTGACCAAACCAAGTCTAGCCCAGGATCCCCCGCAAGAATGCCTCTTTCTGGAGTGTCGCGGCGCACCGTGTTGGTACACCAATTTCCCCCCCTTTGGCAAAGGCGATGATCAGCAACCAACACATTGATTTTCAAAACAATATCAAGTTGTAACCGCTCCTGCTAGAGACTTCCTGCGATCCTGCAGCAACCGCCCACACTCAGCCCCTGATCAATGGACGTTCTAAGCACGCTCACCCAAGCCAACGCTTGGACCCTCGGATGATCCACCCGCGCCTATGTCTGTTTTTCGAGGCCTTTTCGCACCCGTTTTCGGGTGCAGAAGGAGGATCACACTTATCCACTCATCCAGGCTTGCCTCGCCAAGTAAAGGTTGGACAGTCCGATCCGCAAGAACACCTGTGGCGATCCCCTTGTAGCGCACCTTCGTGTGGTCGAACTGGCGCTTGATGACGCGGAAGACATGCTCCACCCGCGCGCGGATCGAGGCCATCTTGGGGTTGAACGCTTGTTCATCCCAGTCAGCAGGTGCGGCTTGCTGGCCTTGAATGGACACCCTAGAAATCGTCGAGAGCGGCATCGGCGGACGGCTACACCGGCCCGTCGTCGAATCGTGCGGCTCGAAGATGGCCAAGCTACCCAAGGCACGACCTTCTCCATCTCGGCCAGGAAGCGCTCCCGGCGAGTCTGTATCTTCTTCCGTTCAAAGCCAGCAAGGCGAAGGTCGTTTGTGGTGGCAGTGGAGTCTATGACCTCAGTGTTTTACCGGCTCTGAATAGATCAGAGCTTCCTGAAGAAGATGGTCGGTCTGCGGCTGGACCAGGAACAAGAGCATAAGGGGTCAGACCTGGCCATCCAAAAGATCAGTGCTACGCCCCCGACCCACCGCTGATCGCCTTTCCGGAAAGGACAACGCCCCGCATCGTGCGGGGCGTTGTGTTTCAGACGCAGGCCGGGATCAGCGAACTAGTCCGGCCTCCACCTCGTCGCGCTTGGCGCGCCCCATGAGCTGTTCAACCAAGGTCAATGCGAAGTCCATGGCCGTTCCGGGACCACGCGAGGTGATGATGCGGTCATCCACTTCCACCGCGGCGTGACTATCCACCGCCCCAGCCAGCTCCTCGGGAGTCAAGGCCCCTGGATAATGCGTCGCTCGCCGCCCTTGCAAGAGCCCGGCATGGGCCAGCACCTTGGGCGCGGCACAGATCGCCCCGACCAGCCGCCCTTCGGCATGGGTACGCTGCAGGATATGCAGCACCCGCGGATCGTCGCGCAGGTTGTCTGCCCCCGGCAGGCCGCCGGGCAGGACAACCAGATCAAAGTCCTCATGCAAAACCTGGTCGAGGCTCGTGTCCGGCACGAGGACCGTGCCGCGCGCCGCCCGCACGGGTCCAGGCTGCAGCCCGGCAGTCAGCACCTCGATCCCGGCGCGGCGCAGGATGTTGGTAATCGAGATAGCCTCCAGCTCCTCGAAGCCGGGGGCAAGGGGAACCAGGACGCGTGACATAAGGACCTCCTTAGCGGGTACCGAGAATGACCATGCCCTTGAGCATGTTCAGGGCCTCGAACAGGGCAAAGTCGCTCTGCGCCAGCGGTCTCCCGTCCTCACCATTGACCACCTCGGCGGACTTCGCCGCACTGTTGCTCGGCCGGTTGCCGTTGTCGAGATGGCGGGAAAGATCAGCCTCCTTGAGGCGATGATCATCCATCTCGACCTTATCAACCGTGATCTGCGGCAGGAGAATATCGGGGACGATGCCCTCAGCCTGGATCGAGCGGCCGGACGGGGTGTAATAACGGGAGGTGGTGAGCTTCACCGCGCCACCGTTCGCCAGCTCCTGGATGCTCTGCACCGAGCCTTTGCCGAAAGTCTTGCTGCCCATGATGATCGCGCGCTTGTGATCTTGCAGGGCCCCGGCCACGATCTCGGAGGCCGAAGCCGAACCGCCGTTGACCAGGACCACCATGGGCGCGCCATTGAGCAGGTCGCCCGGATGCGCGCTGTAACGCAGCTTGGCGTCCTTTACTCGGCCGTCGGTGTACACCACCAGGCCGTCATCGAGAAAGGCATCAGCCACACTCACTGAGGCTTGCAAAACCCCGCCCGGGTTGTTACGCAAATCCAGCACCAACCCCTTGAGCTTGCCACCCGCCTGCTTCTGCAGATCCTCGAGCACCTGACGCAGCTGCTCGCCGGTCTGCGACTGGAACTGGGTGATGCGCACATAAGCGTAGCCTGGCTCAAGCATGCGGCTCTTGACGCTCTTGACCCGGATCACGGCGCGTTCGATGGTCAGCTCCAGCGGCTTTTCCAAGCCCTTGCGCATCACCGTCAGCTTGATCTTGGTGCCCGGCTCGCCGCGCATCAGCTTGACCGCATCGTTCAGGCTCATCCCCTGCACCGGCTTGTCGTCCAGGCGGATGATCAAATCACCCGCCTGCAGACCGGCACGCTGGGCCGGGGTATCGTCGATGGGCGCGATGACCTTGACGAAGCTATCCTCCATGCCAACCTCGATCCCGAGTCCGCCGAAGGTGCCGCTGGTCCCTGCCTGCAGCTCCTTGTATTCCTCGGGATCGAGGTAGGTGGAATGCGGGTCCAGCCCGGCGAGCATGCCGCGGATGGCGTGGGTGAGTAGGGTCTTGTCATCCACGGCCTCGACATAATCCGCCTTAATGCGCGCGTAGACATCCGTAAAGGTACGCAGCTCATTGATTGGCAGAGCCTCGATCGCTGTCGCTGGAGTCTCTCGCTCCGCCAGCACGCCTGCGCCGAAAGTCAGGCCGAAGCCAAGAGCGATACCGGTCACCACCAGGGCCGCGGCACGCATATGCTGTTGCATGGAATGTACTCCTCATGTGCGCGGGCCGCGCCCGCGCGAAAAACTTATTGCCAAGAGTCTATCAGCAGCGACTAAACCTGTCCCGACCTACCCGCCCTGCATGGCAGCCCAGCGGGCGGGGTTGATCGGCTGACCGCCACGCCGAACCTCGAAATACAGCCCCGTCTGGCGTGCCCCGCCACTGCGGCCTGCCGCACCGATCACCTCGCCGCGTCGCACGCTCGCACCCACTGGTTTGTAGATCGCCTCGTTGTGTGCGTAGAGGCTCAGGTACCCTCCCGCATGCTGCAGGATGACCAATTGGCCATAGCCACGCATCCAGTCGGCAAACACGACGCGTCCATCGGCGACAGCACGCACCGGCGCCCCCTCCGCCGCAGCGTAAAAATGGCCGTCAGAACGCAGCTCTCCCAGTCCGATCGGGTCGCCATACTTGCGCGTCAGGCGCCCCGCTACCGGGATGCCTCCCGCCGTGCCCTCCGGGACTGGAGCGACATCACCCCTGGAGGCTGCCGTATCCCCGCTGTCCTTGGCCTGCCTGCGCAGCGAAGGTGGCTGGGCCTTGGGCAGCGGAGGAGGGGGCGGCTGTTTGGCCGCCTCTTCCAGCTTCTTCACCAGCCGCGCGAGATCGCGCTGGTCGCTCCTGATCTGCTCAACCCGTGCCTCGCCCGCCTTCAGGCGGGCCTCGAGGGCCTCGAGGGCCTGAGACCGCTTCTGCCGAAGCTCGTCAAGACGCTGCTGCTCCTTGCGCGCCGAGCGCTCCAGTGCAATAAGATGGGCCAACCCACTCTCGAGTTCAGCCACAACACGCGCACTTTCGTCCAGGTCTGCGCGCAGGCCAGACAAGGTTCGGGCATGGCGGTCGCGCAGCACCGCAAGATAGCCCTCCATGCGTATCTTGTCGGCACGCCCCCCGGGGCTCAACATCCCCTGCAGGGTCGAATCCGGCCCCAGGACATACAGGGCGCGCACGCTCGCAGCCAGCTTCTCGCGGCCACGGGCAATCGAGTCCTCCAACGCCGTTTGACGGCCCCGCAAGACCTCGAGGTCGGCCAGCTGCTTGCGCTGCGCCTCAAGTAGGTCGTGCAAGGTACGCGCCACGTTGGCCTGCTGGTTCTCAATATTACGCAGGGCCCGCTCCTCGCTGTTGCGCAGCGTGCTCAGGCTGTTCAGTTCGGAGCGTGCGGACTCGAGGGCCTTCTGCAACTCCTTGAGTTCCCTGGCCTTCTGTACGGCCTCATCTGCCACAGCCGAAGCCGCACCCCCCCCCAAGACGACGAGCGCAACGAGCACATGGGCAGTTCGCGGGAAAAGGTTTACCATTTATCACGATATTCTGATTTAACCTGTGGCCACGCCAGGAATACACCCATGGTGCACGACGATACCGATATCTGCGCCCCGCGCCTAATGACCCGCATGGAAGACATCGACCGCGCCTCACGCTCGCTGAAGGCCATGTCGCATCCCTTGCGGCTCAAGATACTGTGCGTGCTCGGCGACCGCGAGATCAGCGTGCAGGACATCGTCGATGCCGTCGGCACCACGCAGAGCAACATCTCCCAGCATCTGGCCATCCTGCGCGACAAGGGCATCCTCGCCTCGCGCAAGGACGCCAACCGGGTATACTACCGTGTCAGTGACGCACGCACCCTGCGCCTGATTGGCATGATGCAGGAAGTATTCTGCCCCCATTCCACCTGAACATCATTTGTGGTGAACCCCAAAATGACTACTGATCGCATTGTACGCATCGTCGCCGGTTTCATGATCCTGCTGACCCTGGCCCTCGCCCACTTCAATGGCCAGGTCGACATGAGCAAGATGAGCTGGCTTTGGCTGACCGCCTTCGTCGGCCTGAACCTATTCCAGAGTGGTTTTACTCAATTCTGCCCGCTGGACACGATCCTGGAGAAGATGGGTGTGCGCCGCGCCCAGTAAGCCAGCATGGATTTTATTGATTTCCTCCAGCGCCACTGGATGCTGGCTGCGGCCGCGGTCGGCATCCTGTTCATGCTGATCGCCTCCGAGATCGCGCGCCTCACCCGCAAGTATGCCGAAATCAGCCCCACCGAGGCTGCACGCATGATGAGCCACGAGGAGCCGCTGCTGCTTGACGTGCGCGAGATCAATGAATATCGCGAAGGCCACCTACGCGATGCGAAGCATATCCCGCTCGGCCAGCTGGGCAGCAAGATCGATCAACTCACATCCTGGAAGGATAAGCCGGTGATTATCTACTGCCGCACCGGCAACCGCTCCGGCGTGGCATGTAACCTCCTCGCCAAGCATGGCTTCACCAAGCTTTACAACCTGGCGGGCGGCATCATGGCCTGGACGCACGACGGCCTGCCGATCAAAAAGAAGTAAGCCCCATGGCCCAGGCGAACGTCACCGTCTACCTCAGCCGCACCTGCTTCTACTGCACGATGGTACAACGCCTCCTTAACACCAAGGGGATAAAGTTCCAGTCCATCGTCGTGGATGGCCATGCCGATCTGTGGCAGGAGATGAAGGAACGCTCCGGCGGCGGTTCCACCGTCCCTCAGGTCTTCATCGATGGCCGTCCGGTGGGCGGCTACACCGACCTGCTCGCGCTCGACCGCGAGGGTATGCTCGATGATCTGTTGTTTCCCACCCGTTGTCCGGACACGCCGATGAAGGAGATTTCGCATGAATGACAACCTGCATGTCGTCTGCCCACACTGCGGGGCCGTCAACCGCATCCCCGTCGGCCGCCTGGGCGAAGGCGGACGCTGCGGCCGCTGCCATAAGCCGCTATTCACCGGCCATCCGGTCGAGCTGACCTCAGCCACCTTCGGGCGCTTCGTCAGCCGCAACGACCTGCCCGTGCTGGTCGACTTCTGGGCACCATGGTGCGGTCCCTGCCGTATGATGGCCCCCGTGCTCGATGAAGCGGCGCGCACCCTCGAACCACACCTACGCATCGCCAAGGTCAATACCGAGGATGATCCCATGCTTGCCCAGCAATTCGGCATCCGCGGTATTCCGACCCTGGCCCTGTTCCGGAGCGGCCGCGAGATCGCCCGCCAAAGCGGTGCCATGCCCCTGCCCCAGCTGGTGCAGTGGCTGCGCCAGCATATTCCTCTTTGAACGCCTTCCAAGGACAGTCAATGACCGACGCTCAGCAACTCCAACGCGCCTTTTTCCTGCAGCGCATCTATCTTAAGGACGTCTCCTTTGAATCGCCCCGCGCTCCGGGCATTTTCATGCTCCCTGAGTGGCGGCCAAACATCAATGTGCAGGTCGGCAATGCTACCCAGAAGCTCGCTGAAGACGTGTACGAAGTCACCCTGACCATCACCGCCACGGCCACCCAGAGCATCGAGGGCAAGGAGGAAACCGCCTTTCTTGCTGAGGTTGCGCAGGCGGGGATTTTCACGATTCGAGGTTTCGACGGCGCGGAACTGGGTCATATACTTGGCAGTGTCTGTCCGACCCAGTTGTTCCCCTTTGTGCGCGAGACCGTAGCTGACTTGGTGACCAAAGGCGGCTTCCCGCCCCTGCTGCTGCAACCGATCAACTTCGACGCACTCTACCTCCAGCACCTGCAGCAGCGCGAGGCCCAGGCGGCCCAGCCCCTCACCCACTGACGCCCACCTGCGCACCACGGGAGCTGCGTCATGAGTCAGGCCATGACGGGAAGCCCCCCGATCAGCTCCATCTCCGTCGCCGTATTGGGTGCTGGGGCATGGGGTACCGCACTTGCCATTCTGATGGCCCGCAACGGCCACCGCGTGCGCCTGTGGGGGCGCCATCCCGAGACCATGGCGCGCATGCAGGCGGAGCGCTGCAACCGCCGCTACCTGCCCGACGCCCTCTTTCCCGACGCTCTGACCGCCACCGGCGACATCGAGGCCGCCCTCGAGGCGGCCGATCTCGCACTGGTCGCCGTGCCGAGCCAGGGTTTCCGCGCCTTCCTGCGCGACCTGGCCCCCCATCTGCGCCAGCCCACCCGGCTGGCCTGGGCCTCCAAGGGGCTTGAGGTTGACAGTGCCAAGCGGCTGGACGAGATCGTCGCCGAGGAGCTGCCCCACCTTGCGCCTCCCGCGGTGATCTCCGGCCCGACCTTCGCCGCCGAGGTCGCCGCCGACCTGCCGACCGCTGTTACCGTGGCCTCCCATGATAGCGACTTCGCCGAGCGGCTGGCCGGCTGGCTGCACAACCCACGCTTTCGCGCCTACCGGGTCGATGACGTGATCGGGGTGGAGCTGGGCGGCGCGCTCAAGAACGTGCTTGCCATCGCCGCCGGCATCGCCGACGGCCTGCATTTTGGCGCCAACACCCGCGCCGCTCTCATCACCCGGGGACTCGCGGAGATCATGCGCCTCGGCGTACATGCCGCTGCTCGTAAGGAGACCTTCATGGGTCTCGCCGGCTTGGGCGATCTTGTGCTGACCTGTACCGACAACCAGTCGCGCAACCGCCGCTTCGGCCTGCTGCTGGCCGAAGGCAAGCGCGTCGACGAGGCGCTCGCCATCATCGACCAGGCCGTCGAGGGCCTGCCTACTGCACGCGAGGCTTGGCGCCTGGCTGAACGTCTGGGTGTGGAGATGCCCATCACCCATGCCGTGTACAAAGTACTGTATGAAGACCTTCCCGCCAGGGCAGCAGTGGACGAGCTGCTGCGACGAAACTTGCGCCAGGAGCAAGACGGGTAAATCACCTGCCCCATGACAAGCAAGCCATGTCGCTGCTCACTGCCCCTTCCTGGCGCTGGACCCCGCAACATGCAGACACCACCCACCCCACACCTCGGAAAACTGCTGGCGCACATCCTCCTGGGGCTGGTCCTCTCTGCCTGTATTGACCTGCCGGATACGCTGTCCGGGCTTAAGCGTGCTGCTCACTGAACTCAATAAGCCGGCCCCCTTCACGGAGTCGCAGGCTCAGGTCAAGGTGCCGTAGGAGGCGCCCCAGCCTGCGAAACTATCTCGATGATAAGCACCTCGCCGTCGGCTACAGACCAGCGCACATCCAGGTCGT
This sequence comes from Gammaproteobacteria bacterium, assembly GCA_029335925.2. Classification (GTDB taxonomy): domain Bacteria; phylum Pseudomonadota; class Gammaproteobacteria; order Halothiobacillales; family Halothiobacillaceae; genus Thiofaba. Next base: position 4,870 of record JARJMX020000039.1, on the reverse strand, counting down.
ACAAACGGATCCCATAAATCCGCCCCGGGGCCTCCTGCTGATAAGCCGGGCGCGGGTCGCGCGCAAGCAAAGCCTCGACCAGAGCGGGCAGATCGGGATGCACCTTTGCCCACTGGGCACACTGTTGCCGTGCCGTATCGCTCCAGACCACCTCAAGACGCGCCTCGGGCGCATCGGGCGCGAACCCACCCGCCGCCTCCGGCAGCGCGTCGGCGTAAGGAAGATAGGGCTTGACGTCGAGCAGCGGCGTGCCGTCGAGCAGATCCGCCCCGCGCACCACCAATCTCACCCCACAGCCGGTCTGCTCCACCGCCTCCAGCCGCACCAGCGAGAGGCCGAGCGGATTGGGGCGGTAAGGGGCGCGCGTGGCGAACACCCCAAGCCGGACATTGCCCCCCAGGCGCGGCGGCCGCACGGTCAGGCCCCTCTCGCCCTTGCCGGCGTGGAACCAGGTAATCAGCCACAGGTGGCTGAACCCCTCGATCCCGCGCCAGGCCTCCTCACGGTCATAGGGTGGCCTCAGTTCGACGACCGCGCGCACCTCGTCCACCACCCCCCCCTGACGGGGAATACCAAACTTCTCGTGGAAGGGCGTGCGGACCACGCCGATGGGGCGCAACGACAGGGCATCAAGGCTCATACCGCCCCCGGAAAACCGAGCTGCCGCCAGGCTTCATACACCGTCACCGCCACTGCATTGGACAGGTTCAGGCTGCGCGAGCCCGCGCGCATCGGCAGACGCAGCCAGTCCTTGCGCGGAAAGAGGTCGCGTACCCTCTCCGGCAGCCCGCGCGACTCCGGGCCGAACAGCACGGCATCACCGGGGACGAAGCGCACCTCGAAGGGGCTCCGCTCGCCCTTGGTGGTCAGGGCAAAGACCCGCCTGGGACGGCACGCCGCAAGCCAAGCCTCCAGCGAAGGATGCACACGCACCTCGGCATACTCGTGGTAATCCAGCCCGGCGCGTCGCAGCTGCGCATCCTCCATGCGAAAGCCTAAGGGCTCGATCAAATGCAAGGCTGCACCGGTATTAGCACACAGGCGGATGATGTTGCCGGTATTCGGGGGGATCTCCGGCTCAAACAAAACCACATCGATCATCAAGGGCGATTCCGTCTAACCACTTACGCACCCGAGACCGTTGCCTACGGCTGACCTCAATCCGCCGCCCACCCGCAAGACGCACCCAGTGCCGCCCCTCACCGTCCTGCTCCAGCCCCTGGATGGCCGCCTTGGCCACCAGGGCTGAGCGATGGACACGCAAAAAACGCTCGCCTTGCTGCTCCTCGAGTTGGCGCAGGGACTGATCGAGCACATATTCCCCTTCCGTCGTGCACGCCGTGACGTATTTTTCCTCTGCCAGAAAACACCGCACCGATTCGATGGGCACCACTTTGAGCTCACGCCCCACCCGCACCGTAAGGTGCATGGGTACCTCTGAGCGCGCTTGCTGTGCCCGATTGCTCCTGCCTGCCGCCTCCAGCGCCCTGAAGATTCTGTGTAAGTTCACAAATCTTTGGCACTCCTCAATCGACGGAAGAAGAGCCATGCAAATTTTGAGTTGTAATCTATACTCTTAAGCTCAAGGATAGATCATGAGGGTCTTCATGCCACGACAGCGTCACGAGAGGGGCTTCACCCTGATCGAGTTGCTGGTGACCATCGCGGTGATGGCCATCATCATGGGTCTCGCCGTGCCGAGTTTTATGTCCACCATGGCCGGCGCCCGCCTGACCACGGCGGCCAACGAGCTGCTGGCCACCATTCAGCACACCCGATCAGAAGCCATCCGCCGCGGCGTACGCGTCACCCTGTGCAAAGCGGGGAGTACGGCCAACCAGTGTGATACCACTGCAACAACCCCTTGGAGCGATGGCTGGATGAACTTCACCGATCCCGTGGCGCAAACGCCCCCGCAGGTCGACGCCGCAAGCAGCATCCTCGTCAGGGGCGGTGGGCACTTTGCCCCAGACATCGTCATCGCAGGAAAAAGCGGCAGCGCCACCGCGCTCTACGTCTCCTTCACCCCCGACGGCGCGAGCAAACTCATGAACGGCGGCTTTCTCGCCGGAACGATCCGCGTCTGCTCTACGTCGAGCAGCCTCGACAACGATCACCGTGCACGCGACATCGTGATCAACAGCACCGGTCGCGCCACCATCCAGCGCCCGACCGGGATCGCGGCAACCTGCCCCGCCCCCTGATCGACCAAGGACACGTCATGAAGACACCGTCCCGTCCCTCCATGCAGCGCGGCACCGGACTCATCGAAGTCCTGGTCGCCGCGCTCGTCCTGTCCATCGGGCTGCTAGGCATCGCGGCCCTCCAGGCCAATGCACTGAAGAACATCCAGAGCAGCCTCGCGCGCAGCCAGACGGTCATGCTGAGCTATTTCATGCTCGACGCCATGCGCGTGAACCGCGCGGCGGCCGTGAGCGGGCAATACAACCTGAGCAAGACCTGCACCGTGGTCGCGGACGCCGGCAACCTGATCTCCCATGACCAGCATGTATGGCTGCAGGCCATCAAGGATCTGCTTGGAGACCATCCCGCCTCGTGCGGTGAGATCCATTGCCAGGGCACCGACTGCATAGTTAGGATCTATTGGGACGACTCGCGCGGAACCGCGGGCAGCGCAAGCCAGATGGTCGAAACGAGAACCCGCCTATGATGACCGGGCTCGACAACAACGTTATCCGGATCTCGACGGCCGTACCCCGAAGGGCGGAATCCAGGAATGGATTCCGCAACACGGCACGAGGCTTCTCCTTAGTCGAGCTGATGATCGCCCTTGTGCTAGGGCTGCTAGTCATCGGGGCGGTCGTCAGTGTCTTCATCACCAACCAGCAGGCATTCCGCACGGTCGAGAACATGGCACGGCTGCAGGAAAATGCGCGTTTTGCGTTCGAGGCGTTGGCGCGGGAGATGCGTGAGAGCGGAGGCACTCCCTGCGGCGCAACCGCGGTCGCGAATGTCATCAATGGCGGCGGTGGCTGGTGGGACTGGGGTAAGGGCCCACTCATCGGCTACGACGGCAACCAGGCCGGCCCCCAAGCGTTTGGCAGCGGCCCGGGCCAGCGGGTCACCGGGACGGATGGCGTGCTGGTGCTCACGGCGAGCCTGTTCGAGGGTGTGGTCATCACCCATCACAACGCGACCGCCGCACAATTCACGGTGAACATGCCCAACCACGGCATCCAGAACGGTGACATCGTCATGGCCTGCGACAGCCAGTCCGCTGCCATCTTCCAGGTAACCAACACCAACCGGGCCAATGCGATCATCGTTCACAATACCGGCACAGGCAACCCCGGAAACTGCAGCAAGGGTCTGGGGCTGCCGACCGTCTGCACCGCCAATGGCACGCCGAAGAGCTTCGCGAGCGGCGGCCTAATCGCGCATTACAGCGCATCGTTCTGGTACATCGGCAACAACTCTCGTGGGGGGCGGTCCCTCTATCGGTGGGGCTTCACGGGTGCCCCTTCACCTCAGGCGCAAGAAATCGCCGATGGGGTCACGGACATGCAGATCGAATACCTCACTGCGGCAGCAGGAACCCCGCCGACGCTGGCCAACGGCTACGTCGCCGCCTCCGCCATCGCCAACTGGGCTGACGTCGTCGCCGCGCGCGTCACCCTCACCATGGAAACGGGTGATCGGGTTGGCGTCGACGGTAACGCGATTATCCGCCCCTTCATGCACGTCATCAGCCTGCGCAATCGGGAGTATGTGCCATGACCCGCCCATGCATCCTGCGGTGGAGCCCATCCATGGATTCCCCCCTTCGGACGACGCTCCGCATACAAACGCCGCGAGTTGCGCATCGACGTCCTGTCCGGCCTCTGTGCCGAAAGCCCCTGGCAGGCGTGACCGTCGGCATGCTCCGCCATCAGCAGGGGGCTGCGCTCATCGTGGCGCTGATCCTGCTGCTGATCATGAGCATCCTCGGTATCAGCAGCGTGCGGACGACGGTCATGGAAGAAAAAATGGCTGCAGCAAGCTATGACCGCAGCCTCGCGTTCCAGGCGGCCGAAGCCGCCCTGCGCGCTGGAGAAGCCGTGGCCCTTGCGCAGTCGACAGCCTCCCCCAAAAACGCCGCTTTTCCCAACGCCGGACTGTACACGAACACCAACACCAACTGCGTAACATCTCCCTGCAACGCCCAGGGGCTGTGTGCGCAACCCGATCCCGACTGCACGTCCCGCTGGCTCGATCCAAGTTTCGGCCATTGGGTCAATGCACCCAAGATCAACGACATCGCAGGCACTCCTCAGTATTTTATCGAGTACTTGGGCAATACCTTTCCCTGCACCCCGGGCGACACCACCAGCCCTGCGAGTTGCTCACATTACCGCATCACGGCGCGCAGCAATCCGGGCCAGGGGCGCGCAAATGTCGTTCTACAGTCCATTTTTCTGACGAACTGAGGGACCCGTGCCATGAAACTTCGCCTAACTCCCCTCGTTTTGGCCTTGGGTATCAGTCATTTACCCACCCTTGCCTTCGGCGCCCTCAACATCCCTGCCGTCCCCCTCCAGACGGGATCCGCCGTTGCACCAAACCTGTTTTATCTGCTTGATGACTCCGGCAGCATGCAATGGGAAATCATGCCGGACAACTACCTGTACGCTTACTACATGTTTCCGCCACCAGGCGAAGGGCAAGGACAAAGTTATGGGGGGGCTCACGTCTATGGCGGAAGGATGTACCCTTATTATGTCATGAAATTTGACACAGACACGAACGAGGCTGTCTATTTGCGCTCATCGACGGTCAACGTCGTCTATTACAACCCGCAACAAAACTACGTTCCGTGGGCCAATTACGACGGCACGAGCTTCCCCAACGCTTCGCCGACCAATGCTTATTT
>JARJMX020000145.1 GCA_029335925.2 Gammaproteobacteria bacterium | reverse complement strand
CAGGGTGTCGATCTGGCATTCGTCGGAATCCTTCGAGCCGAGCACAGCGCCGTTGTCGTACCAGGCGCGGCGGTACCACTCGCCATCCCAGCCCTCGGTATTCAAGGCCTCGAGCAGTTTGGCGCGGTGGGCGCGGTATTTTTCCGCGCGGGCGAGGTCGCGGCGCGCTTCGCACAGGGGGATGAAGTCGCTAAGGATGGCGTACAGGAACATCCCCACCCACACGCTCTCGCCGACGCCCAACCGGCCGACGCGGTTCATGCCATCGTTCCAGTCGCCGGTGCCCATCAGTGGCAGATTGTGCCGGCCGACCTTGAGCGAGCGGTCGAGCGCACGGCAGCAGTGCTCGTACAGACTGCCTGTTTCGCCGGATTCTTCCGGCACCATAAAGCGTTCGTCTTCCCCATCCTCCAGCAGCGGGCCGACAAGATACCTTGCCGACTCATCGAGGATGCTCCTCTCCCCGGTGTGTTGGATGTATTTGGCGGTGGCGTAGGGTAGCCAGAGCAGATCATCCGAGAAGCGGGTGCGAATGCCGCGGCTGGTACCGTCGGGGAAAGGGTGCCACCAGTGCAGTACATCGCCTTCGACGAACTGGTGGGCGGCGTTGAGCAGAATCTGGCGGCGGGTGATCTGGCTATCGTGACGGATCAGGTTGAGCGCATCCTGCAGCTGGTCACGGAAGCCGAACGCACCGCCGGACTGGTAGTAGGCGGTGCGTGCCCAGATCCGGCATACCAGGGTCTGGTAGGGCAGCCAGTGATTGACCAGAAGGTCCACCTCCGGCTTACCGGTGTGAACGTGGGCCTTGCCGGTGAAGTCCTTCCAAAAGGACCGGACCTCGGCCAAGAGCTGCTCGATGGCTCCGGGTTGACGCAGAGCACGCAGGTGGGCTGCTAGGTTAGCGACATCGTTGGTTTCGCCGAGGATGAAGGTTAGGGTGCGCTCATCGCCCGGCTCCAGGGTGATGCAGGCCTGCAGGGCGGCGCAGTCCAGCCCCTTGCCGGTGCGTCCGTCGAGGGTGGCGGCCGTCTCCACCGCCAGCGGGCGAGTGGGACTGCGGCCCTGGCCGATCACGTGAGCACGGTCGGCGCTGAAGTACACGGCGTCGGCGGGGGTAAGCAGTGCGCAGTAGGCCACACATCCGGCGAAGGCCCCGGCGCTCGGGTTGCGGGCGATCAGGGCATGCGCGTCCATATCCCAAACAGTTTCAAGGTGCGGGGCGCTACCCTTCGGGTCGACGCCGAGCACCAGCCGGTTGTAGTTGAAGACCGACAGGTGGCGCGTGCGGTCGGAGAGGTTGCGCAGCTCGATACGCACGATGCGGCAGCTTTGCTCCTGCGGCACGAACACGGTGGTGTGCTGCTTAAGATCCTGGCTGATGTGCGTAAAGCGGGTGTAGCCCAAGCCATGGCGCACTTCATAGTCCCCCGCGCCCGCCACTGGGCCGGGGGTGGGGGACCAGTACAGGCCTTGGTCCTCATCGCGCAGATAGAAGGCCTCCCCATGCGGGTCGATGACCGGGTCGTTGAACCAGGGGGTCAGGCGGTGCTCGCGGCTGTTCTGGGCGAAGCTGTGGATGGCTCCGCTCTCGCTGACGATGCAGCCCGCGTTGTGGGCATTGGCGAGCACGTTGGACCAAGGCAGCGGCGGGCGCTTGAGCGTCCCGTCGGCCTTACGCGGCAGACGGATGACATACTCGGAACCATCCGCATTGAAGCCGCCGTAACCATTCTCGAACTGCAGCAGTTCGGCACTGTGGTGCAGAGGTAGGGTGCATGCGCCCTCCTGGGTGGCCGGGCGGGCCAAAGCGGCAGGGGTATGGATATGAGTCAGCGCCACATCAGGGAGCAGGCTGGCGCCCACGGGCTCCACGGGCTCGGCCAAAAGGGCGAGTGCGGCCTCACGATCTTCGGCCACGCCGAGGACGAACAGGGCATCGGCCTCCTCCCCCGGGGCGAGCTCGATTAGGGTGCGCAGGGCCAGGCAGGGGTCGAGCACGTTGCCTGCCGTACCTGAGAGCCCCGCATCCAGCATGGCCTGCGGGGCGGCCAGCGAACGGCCGCGGCCGATAAAGCGCATGCGATCGGTCTCGAATCCGCTGACCTGCGCGCCGAGCAGGCCATGCACGAGCCAGGGGAAGCGCTCGTCCGCGCCGCGCGGACGGCGGCGGGCCAGCAGTGCCGCCTGCTCCATGACCACCTCGGTCTGCACGAACAGCTTGGCGAAGGCCGGGTGACCGGCATCGGCGGCGGGATGGTGGAGCACCGGCTCAAGGTAGGAGGTCAGTTCGATTCGGCGTGATTTTTCCCCGAGGTTCTTCAGGCGGATTAGGCGCAGTTCCCGGTCGCCGTCCACCCATACGGTCATGCGCGCCTCGATCCTGTGGCTACGCTTGATGAAGCAGGCGAAGCCCTCGCCGAAGGCATGGCCGCATTCCGTGCCGTTCGCATCCGGCACCGGCTGGCGGCCGACCGACCAGAAGGCCCCGCTCTCCGCATCGCGCAGGTAGATAAAAAAACCGAGGTCGTCCTCAAGCGTGTCGCCATGCCAGCGGTTGAGCTGCAGTTCGCCGCGCCTGGCCTCGCCCGCACCCGAGGGCGTCAGCATCAGGCGGTAGGTGTCGCTGGCTAGGGTGTGAGGGACAGACATCATGGGGACCTCGGGGCGGACTGGGATGATGATGGGAGCGCGTGCCGGATGAGCACGACGGCCGGAACGGAGGTTAGCTTAATCGCTTGGCCCGCAGCCTGGAATGGCAGGCCGTCCACGCTGACGGTGTATCCGGCCAGCGCGGGCAGTTCCAGCACCACGCCGCCGGGGGGCGCGCGCAGCGTGCCGCCGAGGCGGATGCGCAAGGTGTCGGCGGATGGATGGTCGAGATCGAGGTCGAGTCGGCCGAAGGGGGTCGACAGGCCATGCACACGCAGTCCCTCAGGGGCCGCAAGCCATGCGGCAAGCAGGCCGGCACCGATGACGAGGGACTGGTCGGCCTCGCGGTCATGCGCGATCAAACTCAGTGCGGCGCGGATGAACTCGCCCGCCACCCAGCCGTGGGGCATGTCACCGATGTAGTCGGGTCGGCGCGGCTCGGCCCAGACCACCTCCGGCCAGGTGTTCCAGCCGCGGGGGCGGCGGTCGGCCATCAGCCGCCGCAGCAGCGCCCAGGCCTCCTCGCGCCGGTCCATGCGGACCAGGGCCTCGACGTTGCGCCACTCATAGGGTGTGTAGCCAGGCCAACGAGGGGAGCCCTCGGCGCGCTCGCGCACCATGGCGAGATACTCCTCGAACGTCAGGCGTAGGGCCTCCTGTGGCAGCAGGCCGTCCTCCTGCGTGGGGCTGAGGGCGATGGCGGTGGAGGTCGGGTCGAAGTCGCCGAGGTCGGCCGAGGCGGGGAGGGTCGCCAGGCCCTTGTCCTGCATGGTCTGGCGGACGGAGTCGGCCACGTCCTGGCGCATCGCTGCGTGCTCGCGCCGGTAGCGTTCGGCCGCTTCGTCATCGCCCAGGCGCTCTGCCAGCCAGGCGGCATCCTTCAGACCGCGCAGGGCGAAGAAGTCGTCCCAATAGGAGTGCACCGGGTTCTGCAGGTAGCCCTCGTGGCTGGCGGATTCGGGCAGCAGGCCGCGGAAGCGCCGGAGCGGGAGGGCGTCATACCCGGGGCCGAGACGCTCGGCGCGCAAAGCCAGGATGTGGTCGGCAGCGCGTTGTGCGGCGGGCCACAGCGTGCGCGCGAGGGCGAGGTCTTCGGTGTGGCGCACGGTTTCGGCCAGCAGAAAGATGAACTCGCCATGGCTGTCGTGTTCGAGCGTGGGGTCGGGACCGAGGGCGTCGATGCAGCAGGGGATGCCGCCGTCCTCCTGCTGGAATCCCGCGTACCAGCGCACGAAGTCGCGGGCCCGCTCCGCATGGCCGAGTTGCAGCAGGGCATGAGCCATCAGTGCGCCGTCGCGGATCCAGGCACGGGCATAGCCGCGCGAGCCGGGGCGGATCAGGGGGCGGGGCGAGTGGATCAGCAGATAGGCGAGACTGCTGCGCAGGGCGTCGGCGAGATCTTTACCCTCCGGCGTCGGCAGGTACAGCGTCACACGGTCGAGCTGCTCGCGCCAGCGCCCGCGCTGCTCAAGGAGCAGGCGCTCGAACAGGGTGGAGGGATGGATGCGCAGAGTGCCGGGATCCGGCGCCCCCTCGAAGGGGAGGGCGAGGATGATCTCGCCCATCTCGCCCGGGGCGAGGGTGAGGGGGAAGGTCCAGGCGCTGACGATGCCCGGCCCCGCTTGTGTGGTGAACACCCCCGGTGGAGTAAGGGCGATGATGCGCTGTTCGTCGTTGACGAGGAGGGCGCCATCGGCGTGGACGAGGCGCCGGATGGGGGCAGCCCCGCCGTCCACGGCCAGCCGCAGCCAAGGGGGATAGACCTGCAACGGGCGCAGGGCGAGCTCCAGGGCGAGTTCGCGAGGTTCCTTACCCAGGTTGCGCAGACGGTAGCGCGCGAGCAGCAGGGGGCAGCCCTCGACCTCACCTGCCACGGCATCGATGTCGAGCCGCAGGTCGTCGATCCGCCAGGTGACGGTCGGGATAGGCAGGTCGCCGTCGAGGAGTTGCTGTGTGGTATGGCTGTCCGCCCAGCCCATCCGTCGGCCCTCGAGGTGGAGGAAGGGCTCGATCGAGGGGCCGCCGGGCCAGGGCTCCAGCAGGCCGTCCTCACTCAGCAGGGCGGCGTGGGGGGAATCTGGTTCGCCGATGGCCGTCCAGTAGGCCTGTTCACCGTGAAAGGCGCGGGGGAAGGTGCCGCGCGGCGTGCTCGCGGCCTGCTCCAGCAGGATCTGGGTCAGGGCGGGCTGGTCGGGCGATTGCGCGAGGACAGGGTGCATGATGGAAATCCCCTGGAGGCCAAGGACAAGAAGGGCGGCCAGCATCCGCGATGCCGTGTGCAGGGATCGGTCCCTATCCCAAGCATGGCTCTCCATGGACGGTCTGCCAGGGTGTCAGCCCTTCAAGCTGCCCTGGGTAAGCCCGGCGATGTAGTGCCGCTGCAGGAGCAGGAACACGGCCAACACCGGTAGCACGGTGAGGGTAGAGGCGGCCATCATCAGCTCGGTGTCTTGCACATGCTCGCCGGCAAGGTTGGCCAGCGCCACCGGCAGGGTGTAGAGCTTGGCATCGGAGAGGATGATCAACGGCCACATAAAGTCGTTCCAACTGCCCATAAACGTGAATAGGGCCAGGGTGGCGAGGATGGGTCTCAATTGCGGCAGCACCACCGACCAGAACAGACGAAACTCGCCCGCACCGTCCAAGCGTGCGGCATCGAGCATGGCGTCAGGGATGTTTTGCGCATACTGGCGCACCAGAAAAATGCCAAAAATGCTTGCAAGCATGGGCACTAGGACACCCGCATAGGTATTGATCAGGCCCATCTGTTTGAGCATGAGAAACAGCGGCAGCATGGCCACTTGGGCCGGGATGACCATGGCCGCGAGCAGGCCGCGGAACAGCTTCTCGCGTCCGGCGAAGTGCAGCTTGGCGAAGGCATAGCCCGCCATGGCGTTGAGCAGGGTGGCGATGCTGGTGGCCAGCAGGGCGATCAGGGCGCTGTTGAGTGCATAGCGGCCGATTTCCAGCCGGGTGAACAGGTCGCGGTAATGCTCGAAGGTTGGGTGGCTGGGCCATAGGCGCGGCGGGATGGCGCTGGCCTCGCCGGGGGGCATCAAGGAGGCCGCGAGCATCCACAGAAAAGGCGCGAGGGTGAGCAGGGCCAGGGTGATGAGCAGCAGGTGGAGCAGCAGGCGTTTCATATCGCCCTCCGCTGCAGGCGCAGTTGCAACAGCGTGCCGACCAGAATGATGGCGAACAGGACGAAGGCGATGGCGGCGGCAAAACCCATGTTCCACCAGCGGAAGCCTTCCTGATACATCAGCAGGACCACCGAGAGCGTCGCGTTGGCCGGGCCGCCCTGGGTCATCCCGTACGGTTCGGCGAACAGCTGCAGGTAGCCGATCATGGTCATTAGGGCGACAAACAGGAAGGTGGGGGCCAGCATCGGCAGGGTGATGTGGACAAACTGGGCCCAGGGTCCTGCCCCATCGAGCCGGGCAGCCTCGTATAGACGCTCGGGGATGGCCTGCAGCCCGGCAATGAAGATGATCATGTTGAATCCGAAGTTCTTCCACGCCGCCATCAGGATGATGGCGGGCATGGCCCAGGTCGGGTCGCCCAGCCAGTCGATCGGGTGGATGCCAAAGAGCCCGAGGAGCTGGTTCACCAGCCCTGCCTCCGGGTGGTAGAGCGCGCGCCAAACCACCGCCACTGCCACCAGGGTGCTCACCACCGGCAGGAAATAGACCGTGCGGAAAAAGGTCTTGCAGCAGGTTAGGCGACTGTTGACCAGCAGCGCCGCACCGAGGCTGAGGGCGACCGACAGCGGTCCGCCGAGCAGGACGAAGTAGAGCGTGTTGGTCAGCGCGGTCCAGAAT
>JARJMX020000108.1 GCA_029335925.2 Gammaproteobacteria bacterium | reverse complement strand
TGGCGCTGGCCGCCGGAGAGGAGCACACCGCGCTCACCCACCCTTGTTGCAAAACCTTCCGGCAGTTCCTCGATGAAGGCGGTGGCCTGGGCCTGGTCGGCGGCGGCGCGGATGGCTTCCATCGACGCGCCTTGCAGGCTGCCGTAGGCGATGTTATTGGCCACCGTGTCGTCAAACAGGGTGATCTCCTGCCCCACCCAGGCCAGCTGAGCGCGTAGGTGGATCAGCGGCAGTTCGCGGATATCAACCCCGTCGATCAGAATGCGCCCAGCAGTAGGCTCATAGAAGCGCGGCAGAAGGTTAAGCAGAGTGCTCTTGCCGCTCCCGGACTGGCCAACGATGGCCACCGTGGAGCCCACCGGGACATCAAGGTCGATGCCATGCAACACCTCCGGCTGATTCTCGCCATAGGCAAAATGCACCCCTTCGAAGCGCACGTGCCCTTGCACCTTGTCGAGGACACGGCGCCCTTCATCCCGTTCCTCGACCTCATCCAGAGTGGTAAATAGCTGCTCACCTGCTGCAATACCCTTTTGCAGGGTAGCATTGAGACTGGTCAGACGCTTGATGGGTGAGAGCAACATCGCCAGGGCCGTGATAAAGGAAATGAAGGTACCCACAGTAAGCTGCGCCAAACGCTCGCCGCTGGTGGCAAAGGCAATGATGGCGGCAATCGCAATCGCAACCAGCAGTTGCACAACAGGCGTGCTAGAAGCATCCAGCAACTCCATACGCATGAAGGCGCGGCGATTGCGTTCATTGGCTGCGGCAAAGCGGGCCTGTTCGTAGGACTCGCCACCATAAACCCGCACCAGGCGATACCCTCCCACCACCTCATCCGCCACCTGCGCAAGTTCCCCAACCGAAGACTGGATGCGTCGGCTGTAACGGCGAAAGCCCCGATTAACCAAGGCGATAAGGGCAACGACGATGGGGGCTATGATGAGGATGAACAGGGTCAGCTGCGGGCTAAGCCAGAACATCCATGCCAGCAGGCCGATGACCGACAAGCCATCCCGCACCAACACCGTCAGCGCCTCAGTGGAGGCAGTGGCCACCTGCTCCACGGTGTAAGTCAGTCGGGCGAGTAGATCACCGGACTGAGCATGGTCGAAGAACCGTGTAGGCAAACGCAGGAGCTTGTTGAACACTTGCTGACGTAGGGTACTGACGACCTTACGCGCCACCCAGGTCATACCATACTTGGCGCCAAATTCACCTACGGCGCGGACAAAGAACACCCCGACAAGGGCCAGTGGCACCCACTGCGTGGTGGCAAGGTCCTTGGCAACGAAGCTGCCATCGAGCAGTGGTTTCATCAGTGCGGCAAAAGCCACGTCGGTGAGGGAGGCGGCCATCATGCCGAGAATGGCAAGCCCAAAGATGGGCCAGTACGGTCTCACGTACCCGAGTAGGCGGCGGTAGGTCTCCACCCCAGACAGGGTGGGAGGGCGCTCCATCATCGTGCGGGTGGGGTCGGTTTGGTGGCAAGGCCAATATGCATAAGGCCCGCCCCACGTGCAGCATCAAGGGCACGCACTACGGCCTGGTGGGGGGTGCGACCATCGGCCCGGATCAGGACCTGGGTATGCTCACTCCGTCCTGGTACGGCGCGCAGGCGGGCCGTAAGCTGATCTGCCTCGACCGCCTCGCCATTGAGGGCATAGTGCCCGGCAGCATCGATCTCGATCACCCAGAGCTCATTTTTGCGCTCGGCGCCCCCCCCTTCCTCCACCTTAGGTAGATCGACCTTGAGCCGACCGGACTCCACAAAGGTGGTAGTAAGCATAAAGAACAACAGCAGCAAAAAGACCACATCGATCAGGGAGGTGAGATCAAGGCTGATCTCATCACGCTGGCGCAGACGGAAGTTCATCGCTGCCTCATCTCGCATATGTTGGAGAACTTGCGAGAGGCTTGCCCGCCTCGCGCAGGGCTGCATACGCCTCGCTGGCAAACAGGCCATCGAGCAGGCGCATGGCCTCGCGCTCCATGTCGATCACCAGTCGATCGACCTGAGCGCGGAAGGCGCGGTGGGCAATCACGCTCGGGACGGCCACAATCAGACCCGCCGCGGTGGTCAGAAGCGCGGTGGATATGCCCCCGGCAAGATCGGCTGGCCGCCCGAGCCCCTGGGTGGTCATGACATCGAAGGTCATAATCATCCCCACCACAGTGCCAAGTAAGCCGAGCAGCGGGCTGATGACAGCAATGGTACCTAGGGTGGTCAGGCAACACTCTAGCTCATGGGCGACATGGCGCCCGGCGTCCTCGATGCGAGCCTTCATTTCCTCACGACTGATCGCGTAGGGGGCAAGACCGGCTGTGAGCACCCGCCCAAGCGGCGAACGTAGGGCGATGGCGCGCAGCCGTTCAGCGGTGAGTTCACGGCGCTGGACCAACCGCTCGATCTCCTCCACGACCCCAGGCGGTAGGACTTTCGACCGGCGCAGGCTCCAAGCCCGCTCGATGATCAGACCGAGTGCAACCACCGAGGCGAGCAGGATGGGTACCATCCACCCACCGCCAGCATAAATGAGCTCCAGCATCAGACATTATCCCTTGGCGCGGCGCTCACGCACCGCGGCTGCGAGCTCGTGGATGACCCCCACGCTGTCCTCCCAACCGATGCAGGCATCGGTAATGCTCTGGCCATAGGTGAGCTGACAGGGATCCTGCACGTCCTGGCGTCCGGCGACGATATGGCTTTCGATCATCGCGCCGATGATGTGGGGATTGCCCGCCGCGACCTGGCCGGCCACATCGCGTGCCACGTCGATCTGGCGGAGGTATTCCTTGCGGCTGTTGGCGTGCGAAAAGTCGATCATGATGCGCGGTGGCAAACCGGCCTTCTCCAGCGCGGCAACGGCCGCGGCGACACTCTCAGCGTCGTAATTGGGCTGTTTTCCGCCGCGCAGGATGATGTGGCAATCCTCATTGCCGCGGGTGGAGAAGATCGCGGAATGGCCTTCCTTGGTCACCGACAGGAAATGGTGCGGGCGCTCCGCCGCGCGGATCGCGTCAATGGCCACCTGCAAGCCGCCGTCGGTGCCATTCTTGAACCCGACCGGGCAGGAAAGACCGGAGGCCAGCTCGCGATGCACCTGGCTCTCAGTGGTGCGCGCGCCGATGGCCCCCCAGCTGATCAGGTCGGAGACATACTGCGGGCTGATCAGGTCGAGGTACTCGGTCGCAGCCGGTACCCCCATATCAGCAAGATCCACCAGTAACTGACGTGCCAGATGCAGGCCCTCGTTGATACGGTAACTGCCGTCCAGATTCGGGTCGTTGATCAGCCCCTTCCAGCCCACGGTAGTACGCGGCTTTTCGAAATACACGCGCATGATGAGCAGGATATCGTCCTTCACCGTCTCCGCCAGCCCCTTCAGGCGCTGGGCGTAGTCACGCGCGGCCTTCACGTCGTGAATCGAGCACGGCCCCATAATGACCAGCAGACGGTCGTCCTCACCGGTCAGGATCGCGTGGATGGCCTGGCGCGCGAAATATACCGTCTCCGCCCCGCGCTCGGTCAGCGGATGCTTGCGGCGCACTTCCACGGGCGGTATGACTTCCTGGATACCCACGATGCGCAGATCGTCGGTGAGATACATGGTCACGGCTCACAGGCTCATACATGGCAAAGTCGGGATATTACCAGAGCTGCCCATGACCTCGCACCGGGAACCGGAACCCCGCGATGTATGGCGCGCCCTTTTTCCACACACACGCAAATGTAATTAAGAATGTTTCTTACTTGATTTTTTCACGGCGCCAAGCACAATGGCCTCGAATCAGATCTCCCGGAGCTGTTATCATGATGTTTAAGCGTGTTCTCGCCACCTTCTGTGTCACCCTGCTGAGCGCCGTCTCCGTCCAGGCCGCCGAGGTCAATGTCTATTCCGGGCGTGGCGAAGCCTTCATCAAGCCCCTGCTCGACACCTTCACCAAGGAGACCGGGATCAAGGTCAATCTGGTCAGCGGCAAGGACGATGCCCTGATCGAACGCCTCAAGGCCGAGGGCGCGCAATCCCCTGCCGACGTGCTAATGACCGCTGATGCGGGCCGTCTGTACCGTGCCAAGGCCGCGGGGGTCCTGCAGGCAGTCGATTCCCCCATTCTTAGCACGGCCATCCCCGCCGCCTACCGCGACCCAAGCAACCATTGGTTTGGGCTGACCCTGCGGGCGCGGGTCATCGTCTATGCCCCGGAGCGGGTCAAGCGGGAGGAACTGTCCACTTACGAGGATCTGGCCAATCCGCGCTGGAAGGGCCGTGTGTGCATGCGCTCCTCAGACAGCATCTACAATCAGTCGCTGACGGCCTCGTTGATCGCCCACGATGGCGAAGCGGCCACACTGGACTGGGCCAAGGGCGTGGTGGCCAACTTCGCCCGTCCACCTAAAGGCGGGGATCGCGACCAGATCAAGGCCATTGCCGCCGGCGAGTGCGATGTCTCGCTGGTGAACACCTACTATCTTGCCGGCATGCAGAACGCCGAGGAGCCCGCCGAGCGCGAGGCCGCCGCCAAGGTGGCAGTATTCTGGCCCAACCAGAAGGATCGCGGCGCGCATGTGAACGTCAGTGGCGCCGGCATCACCGCCGCCGCGAAGAACGTTGCTGAGGCGCGCAAGCTGCTGGAGTTCCTGGTCTCCGACGAGGCCCAGCGCTGGTATGCCGAAGTCAACCAGGAATACCCGGTCAAGCTTGGCATCGCGGTGAGCCCCACCCTGCGGGCCATGGGTGAATTCAAGGCCGATACCCTGCCGCTCGCCCGCTTGGGCGAGCTGAATGCCCAGGCCGTGCGCCTGCTCGACCGCGCCGGATGGCGTTGATCTCCGCCCTCGCCGCCCGCCCCCGGACCCTGCGCCTGCCGCGCGCAGGGTGGGTTCTGGCCGCCCTGCTTCCCGCACTGCCCATCCTGGTGATCTTCACCGCCCTACCCGGCACCTCCATCGAACTCTGGCTGGAGCTGGGGCAGACGGTCCTGCCCGAGTATCTGCGCAACAGTCTGCTGCTTGGCCTTGGGGTGGGCACCGGCACCCTCACTCTTGGGCTGTTTTGTGCCTGGCTGGTCACCCGCCTGGACTTCCCCGGCCGCGGCCTGCTCGCCGGACTCTTTCTGCTCCCCCTCGCTCTGCCGGCCTATATCCTCGCCTACACCTACACCGGCCTGCTTGCCCCCGAAGGCTGGCTTCAGACCGGGCTACGGGAGCTTGTGGGGGCTCGCGGTGCCCTGTGGCCGGATATCCGTTCGCTGCCGGGGGCCATCCTGATCTTCAGCCTGGGCTTCTATCCCTACGTCTACCTGCTCGCCCGCGAGGCCCTGCGCGCGCCCATCCAGGGCTACGAAGAGGCGGCGCGGATCATGGGCTACCGAGGCTGGCGCCTGTTCTGGACGGTGCGCCTGCCGCTCCTCCGTCCCGCCTTGTTCGCCGGGGTCATGCTCGCGCTGATGGAAACCATGGCCGACTACGGCGCGGTCTATCACTTCGGCGTCCCGACCTTCACCACCGGCATCTTGCGCACCTGGCATGGCCTTGGGGACGTGCAGGGAGCGATGGCCCTGGCCGCCGTGCTGGCCGCCCTGACTATGACCCTGTTTGCGCTCGAGCTTCGCGCACGCGGCCGGGCCCGCTTCGACTTTGGCCGCGACGCCCGACCGATCCTGCCCCTGCGGCTCACCCGCCGACAGGCCATCGCGACCTGGCTGGTGGGCGGACTGATCGTCACCCTGGGCTTCGGCGCCCCTATGCTGCAGCTCGGCCTATGGGCCCTGCCGCGCATCGAGCAGGTGCTTGCTCCGGACTTCCAGCGCCTGCTGCTCCACTCCCTGCTCCTGGCCCTGGGCGCGGCCGGACTGATCACCGCCCTTGCCCTGCTGCTCGCCCTCGGAGTGCGGCCTTCCTCCACCCCCGTCCACCATGGCCTGTACCGGTTCGCCGGTCTGGGCTACGCGGTGCCGGGCATGGTCATCGCCCTTGGTTTGATGATCCCGCTCGGCCAGTTCGACCGCTGGCTCAGCGCGCACGGCGTGATCACGGGGCTGCTGTTTAGCGGTGGGCTGCTCGCCCTACTGTGGGCCTACCTGTCCCGCTTCCTCGCCCTGGGCCAACAGGGCGTGGAGAGCGGCCTTGCTATGCTTCGCCCGAGCCTCGGCGAGAGCGCGCGTATGCTCGGCCTCGACCCGTGGCGCACCAGCTTCAGAGTGTACCTGCCCCTGCTGCGCGGCAGCCTCGCCACGGTGCTGATCCTCGCGTTCGTCGAGACGCTGAAGGAGCTGCCGGCCACCCTCGTACTGCGCCCCTTCAACTTCAATACCCTGGCCGTGCGTGCTCATGAGCTGGCCTCCGACGAGCGCCTGGCCGATGCGGCCCTGCCCGCCCTGTGCATCGTCCTCCTCAGCCTGCCGACGGTCATCCTGCTCGCCCGCATGAACCGACATGCTGGTACACGGGCCGCGCATCCGTTAACTTGAGCGCGTTTCCGATCAGACCCATGCCATGCCTGCAGCGCTCGACATCCAGGATCTGGGCATCCGCCTGGACACGGACTGGATCCTCCGCCACCTCGATCTTGGCCTTGAAGAGCAGCAACTGGCCTGCCTGCTTGGCCCCTCGGGCTGCGGCAAGACCACGCTGCTGCGTGCCGTGGCGGGCTTGCAGGCGCATGCAGAAGGGAGCATCCGGCTGTTTGGCGAGGATGTGGGGAGGCAGCCGCCCGAGCAGCGAGGCCTCGGCCTGGTCTTCCAGGATGACGCCCTGTTCCCGCATCTGAGCGCGGCAGAGAACATCGCCTTTGGTCTGCATGCACAAAGCGCCGCCGAGCGGCGCGATCGGGTGCAGTGGCTGAGTCGGCGCCTGCACCTGCAGGGCCTGCTTGCGCGTTACCCGCACGAGCTCTCGGGAGGCCAACGCCAGCGTGTAGCCTTAGCCCGCGCGCTGGCCCCCCGCCCGCGCCTGCTGCTGCTTGACGAGCCTTTCACCGCCCTGGATCGAGAGTTGCGCGAGCAGCTCGCCGGCGATGTACGTGAACTGTTGCGCGAGGAAGGCATGACCGCCCTGTTGGTCACGCACGACCAGTACGAGGCCTTCGCCCTTGCCGACCGGATTGGGGTCATGCACCAGGGGCGCATCCTACAGTGGGGGGATGCCCACACCCTCTACCAC
>JARJMX020000089.1 GCA_029335925.2 Gammaproteobacteria bacterium | reverse complement strand
TTTGCGCCTCGTCCGCCTTAGGGGCCTCGCCTTCAGGACGCACGCCCTCGCGGTTGATGTTGCGGATCGGCTTGCCTTCGAACTCGATGAGGTGCGGCAGCAGCCATTCGTCGATCGCGTCGGTCAGCAGCAGGACCTCGGTGCCGCGCGCACGGAAGCCTTCCAGGTGTGGGCTGTGACGCGCGGCCGCCTCGCTCTCGGCGGTCAGGACGTAGATCGCCTCCTGTCCTTCTGGCATACGGGCAACATAATCGACCAACGACACGTCCTGCCCCGTACTGCCCTCCCGAGTAGAGGCAAAGCGCAACAGGCGGGTGATCTGCTCGCGGTGGGTGGGGTCCTCGGCCAACCCCTCCTTGAGCACCCGACCAAACAGGGACCAGACCTTGGCATACACCTCCGGCTTGTCGCGCGCCAGCTCCTCCAGCAGGTTGAGCACGCGCTTGGTCAGGCCGTTGCGGATCTGGTTGAGCACCTCGCTCGACTGAAGGATCTCGCGCGAGACATTGAGCGGCAGGTCGGCGGCATCCACCACCCCGCGCACGAAGCGCAGGTAGCGCGGCAGCAGACGTTCGGCACCGTCCATGATGAACACGCGGCGCACGTACAGCTTGATGCCATGCTTGGCCTCGCGATCCCACAGGTCGAACGGCGCGCGGCCCGGGATGTAGAGCAGGTTGGTGTACTCGGTGCGGCCCTCGACCCGGTTGTGGCTCCAGGCGAGAGGGGCTTCCCAGTCGTGGAAGGTCTGCTTGTAGAATTCGGTGTAGTCCGTGTCCGAAAGCTCGGACTTCGGCCGCGCCCACAGCGCGGTGGCTTGGTTGATCCGTTCGAGCTCCTCACCACCCTCCTTTTTCATCATAATTGGGAAGGTGATGTGCTCGGAGTAGCGGTGGACGATGCCGCGCAGACGCCAGGGGTCGAGAAACTCATCCTGCCCTTCTTTGAGGTGCAGCACAATCTCGGTGCCACGCGTTGGGCGTTCGATATTTTCTAGGGTATAGGTCCCGGTGCCCTCCGAGCTCCAGTGCACCCCATGCTCGGCGCTCAGCCCCGCGCGGCGGGTAAAGACATCCACCCGATCGGCGACAATGAAGGCCGAGTAGAAGCCCACGCCGAACTGGCCGATCAGCTGGGCATCCTTCGCCTTGTCGCCGGAGAGGCGCTCAAGGAAGTGCTTAGTGCCACTGCGGGCAATGGTGCCGAGGTTGTCGATCACCTCCTGACGGCTCATGCCGATGCCGTTGTCGCGCACCGTCAAGGTGCGGGCGGCCTTGTCCACGGCCAGCTCGATCTTGAGTTCGCTGTCACCCTCGTACAAGGCCTCATCGCCCAGGGCCTCAAAACGCAGCTTGTCGCAGGCGTCGGAGGCGTTCGAGATCAACTCGCGCAGGAAGATCTCCGGATGGGAGTAGAGCGAATGGATCATCAGGTGCAGAAGTTGACGCACCTCGGTCTGGAACTCGAGCGTCTCGATTTGACGTTCCACGGCTTGATGCTCCTTGATACTCCTTGAGTGACAAAAAACCAGCGTGAACATGGGGGATCAGGGCGAGATTTCAAGCCCCTCGTGAGCGAGCAGCCAAACCTTGCGCCGCCGTCCCTCCTCGCTTGCCCCCGCATAGCCTCCAAGCCCCTGCGCGGCAACGATGCGATGACAGGGAATCATGATAGGGATGGGATTGGCGCGCAGGGCCCCACCCACGGCGCGGGGAGCGGTTCCTAGCTGCATGGCCAGTTCGCCATAGGTCCGCGTCTGCCCCGGCGGAATGTCCGCCAGTGCCCGCCAGATCTGTTGCCGGAACGGCGTCCCCGCCGGGGCGAGCGGAGGGAGGTCAGGGAGGGGATCGCGGGCAAAATAGGCTGTAAGCCAGACCAGAGCCTGCATGACACAAGGACCAGGCCGGTCGGGAACAGGGACAGAAGGAAACGGGAGGTCAGTGACCGCTACCACCGCGCCACCGACACAGCTAACTTGCAGCCAGCCGAGCGGCGTATGCAGGACCCCTTGTTCAACGGCCATGCGTCAGAAACAACAAAGGCCCCGAGGGGGCCTTTGTTGGACGATCAGGAAGCATGCGAGGCGAGCTTTTCCTTGATCCGCGCGGACTTGCCGGTACGACCGCGCAAGTAATAAAGCTTGGCACGACGTACATCGCCCTTGCGCTTAACCTCAATGCTGGCAACAAGCGGGCTGTAGAGCGGAAAAACACGCTCAACACCTTCGCCGTGGGAGATCTTGCGCACAGTGAAGGCGGAGTTCAGGCCGCGGTTGCGTTTGGCGATCACCACACCCTCGAAGGCCTGCAGACGCTCGCGGTCGCCTTCCTTCACCCGCACATTGACAACGACGGTGTCACCCGGAGCGAAGTCCGGACGCTCAATACCCGCCATCATTTCAGCTTCAAGCTGAGAAATCACGTTGCTCATATTGATTACCTCATCTTCGATTCGTCGCTTGCCGTCGGTTTGCAGAGATCAATGCCGCATTCTTCATGCGAGCCCTCCAGCAAACGACGCTCATCTTCCGTCATACGCCTGACCGCGAGCAGCTCGGGCCGCCGCCGCCAGGTTCGCTCCAGCGCCTGCTTCAGGCGCCAGCGCTCGATCTCTTTGTGGTGTCCCGAAAGCAGGACTTCCGGAACACCGCGCCCATCCACCACTTCGGGACGCGTGTAATGTGGGCAGTCCAGCAGGCCCGCCATGAACGAGTCCTGCACCGCCGACCCGGCGTGACCCAGCGCCCCCGGCAACTGCCGGATGACCGCGTCGATCAGCGCCATCGCCGCCGGTTCACCGCCACTGAGGACAAAATCCCCAAGCGAGAGCTCTTCGTCCACGTCCGCCTCGAGCACGCGCTCGTCCATGCCTTCGTAGCGACCGCACACCAGCACCAGGCCAGGAAGACGCGCCAACCTGTTCACCTCAGCCTGGTTCACCCTGCGCCCCTGCGGGGTGAGAGCGATCACCGGACTGCCCTGCGGAACCGCCGTCCGCGCCGCACGGATCGCCTCGCGCAGCGGAGCCACCTTCATCAGCATGCCCGGCCCCCCTCCAAAGGGACGGTCATCCTCCGTGCGGTGGCGATCGTGGGTGGAGTCTCGCGGGGTCCACACCCCAAGACTCACCAACCCGGCCTCGAGGGCACGACGAGGTATGCCGTGCTCTCCGATCACCAGCACCAGTTCGGGAAAGAGGGTTACGTCTTTGATCTGCATCATCGCCTCCCGAACATTGCACCGATGGATGCGGGATATCAGAATTC
>JARJMX020000067.1 GCA_029335925.2 Gammaproteobacteria bacterium | reverse complement strand
AACACCACCTCGTCGGCATCCAGCGTGGCATGCCACGGCAACCCCGCCGTCAGCGGCTCCATCGCCCCTGTCAGCCGGGCGGTCATGGGTTGGGTCAGCCGTTGCTCGAAGCTGATCTGGCGCAACGTGCCCAAAAGCTGGCCCTCGCCCTCAAGCGGCGCCTTCAGCCCCGCCAAGGTCGCCTTCCAGCGCAGGGTCAGGTCGCCGACATCGGCAGGGCCCAGTCCCCAGTGGCCTACCGCGTCAAGGGTGGCCCAGGGGGTGTCCAGCGCGAGGCGCTCGAGGCGAAGCCTGCCCCCCGCCAGCTCACCACTGGCCGTCAGGCTGCGCACGATCAGGGTCTCCTCCTCGCCTTGCCGCAGGGCCAGGTCCTCGACTTGCAGCCGATCGACCTGCACCTCCAGCGGCAGGGCCAGGCCAGTATAGCGGCCGGAGGGCTCGGCAGGCCCACGGGGCTGGATGGCTAGGCGGATGCCCGATCCCGCCAGCTTGCTCACGTGCAGCCGCCCGCGCAGCAAGGCCGCCGGACGCCAGTCGAGGACGAGGCGGTCGAGCGCAACATCCAGCCCCGGCACGTGCAGCGCGGCCCGTTTCAGCTCGAGGCGGCCGAACACTTTGCCCTCCACCACCTCGGCCTCCAGCCAGCCGCGCGCCTCCAGCTGGTCGGCGATGAAGCGCAGCCCATCGCTGCTTCCCAGCAGCCAGCCCCCCATACCCAAGACAAGGATCAGGGCGAAAAGGGCCAGCCACGCCAGGCGCTTCACAGCTCCACCCCCAGGGTGAAGTGGATACGGAAGGCATCGGTCGGGTTGTCCAGGCCGTGGGCCACGTCCAGCCCCACCAGCCCCACGGGGGAACGCCAGCGCAGGCCGAGGCCCAGGCCGGTCTTGAGCTCGATCGCGCTGCCGTTGAAGGCGTTGCCCGCATCGACGAACAGGGCCATGCCCCAGGGGTCGGCGAACATCCAGTCATATTCGGCGCTGAGCACGACCAGATGCTTGCCCCCCACCACCGCCCCCTCGTCATTCACCGGGCCGAGGGACTTGTACCCGTAGCCGCGCACGCTCAGGTCGCCGCCGGCGAAGTAGCGCAGCGAGATCGGCACCTTGTCGAAGTCATCGGCCCAGCTGGTGCCGAGGCTGCCGCGTAGCAGCCACTGGTCATGCTGGCGCACCGGGAAGGTCCAACTTGCGTCCACGCGCGCCTGCAGCAGCGAGGTGTCGGACAGGAGACCGTCGAGTGCGCCTCGCATCTCCCAGTCCAGGCGCCAGCCGCCTCCGCGCCGGTCGCGGCGCGGGCGATAGCCGAGCTTGAGGGCGGGCATCAGCAGGTGCGAGGTGGCCTCGGGCTCGCCCTCGACCCGATAGACCTCCGTCAACCATCCCAAGCTGGCCTGGCGACGCCAGAAGCCCTGCACATCGTGGGCCGAAGCGCGCAGTTGCAGGGTTTCGGTCTCGATGTCCGCCACCGTCTCGCGGCGATAGTCGACCGCGGCGCTAAGATAGTCGGTGCGGGGGCTGCGCCCCTGGGTCAGCCACGGGCGGCGGTATTCCACCTCGGCCTGGGCGTCGATTGCGGAGCCGCGCAGCCTGCCAAACAGGCGATCCCCACGGGCGTTGAGGTAGCGTTGTTCGATCTCGACCGAGCCGCGCGGGCCGGTGTCGGTGCCAAACCCTGCGCCGAAGCTGTAGCGTGTGCGCGGCCGGGCGGCGAGGCGCACCCCGACATCCACGACATGACGGGCCGGATCCGGACGGGGACTGATGTCGACAACACTAAAATAGCCGGTGTCGGAGAGGCCGCGGTGCAGTTCCAGCAGACGTGGCAGACGGTAGGGGTCGCCCTCCTTCCAGCTGCGGAAGCCCTCGAGCAAGGTCGACTCGAACCGCTGCTCACCCTCCTGGGTGAAGAGGGTGATGCCGAAGACATAGGGCTCCCCCGTATCCATGCACAGGTCAACGTCCGCCGTGCCGGCCTCGGGATCGACGAGGATCTCATGGCGGGTGAAGCGCGCATCAAGGTAACCGTGCTCGCGCGCGAGCTTGAGCCAATCGGCCTTGAAGTCCTCGTACGGAACATGTACCAGCGGGCCGTTGGCCACCAGGGGAAACTGCTTTACGTGAGCGACCAAGGGCCAGTCCTCCTTACCTGGACCGACCAGCTCCACCCGCACAGCGCGGATCAAAACCACAGGGCCGGGTCTGAACCGCAGCACCATCCGCCAGCCCGGCGCCTGGTTATGCACTTCGACGGCCACCTCGGCGCGATAAAAGCCCGAGGCTTGCATGGCCGCCAGGGCCTCCTCCTCGGCGCGCCGCGCGAGGTGATCGACCAGCAGGTCGTCCAAGTAGACACTGTCCTTCTGCCGCTCAGCGGAGAGGGCGCCGCGCACGCCGGGCTGGACGTAGTCAGGCAGGCCCTCAAGCACGACCTCGAGCCGTGGAGATGCCTGCCCTACCGCCGGTGCCTCCGGCCCCGCCGTTTCCTCGGCCCGGGCCAGCAGGGGCGCGAGCAGCAGCAGGATCAGGGCGCGTTTCAAAAGGGTCTCAACCTCCCCGTTCGAGGGCATCCAGCATCTTATCCACCTTGCCCGGCGACACCGAGGCGGCTGTCTTGATCTCCTGGGCGAAGAGCTGCAGGCGCAGTTCCTCAAGCATGAAATCGAGGTTAGCACGCGCCTCGGCAGGGAGCATCCCTCGCTCCACAAGGCGCGCGGCGCGGGCAAGCAGCGGCTCGAGCTGGGCGCGGCCTTGGCGGTCGCGTTCCGGGTTCTGGTCCAGCCGCTCCAGTCGGCGGGTTATGGCCTTGAGGTAGGCGGGCAGGCGTCGCCAGATCGCCTCCGGCGTGTCGAGGATGAAGTGGCGGGCGAACAGGCGGTCAAGCTGAGCCTGGATGTCGCGCGCGGGCTCCACCCAGGAGAGCGGGATCTTGCCCGCGAGCTTCTGGCGCAGGGTCTGCTGCTCGCGCAAAAGGCTGCGCAGGGTCTCGAGCAGCTTGAGCCCCTCGGCATACAGACGCGGGCGGCAGACGGACACCTTGGCTTCGAAGCCCGCCGGCTCAGACGGCCATCCGCCCTCCAGGAATACAGTGCGCGCCACACGCCAGACCACCTCGTCCTGCAGCTCAAGACAGGAAGCCTCGCTCCCCTTCACCCCCGGCAGGGCGGAGTAGAGCAGACAGAGGGCGTTGTCGCGCGCCACCTCGCGCCGGAGCGCCTTCACCTCCTCGCGTGCGGCGAGCAGGAACAGCCGAGTGAGGCCGCGAGCGGTGGCCTCACGCGCAGCCTCCGGGGTATCCAGGGCGACCAGGGCCACGCTCTCGCCTTCATCCACTAAGGCGGGGTAGACGGTGATCGTGCCACCTTGGGTGTCGATGACCGTGACCTCGGGCAGTTCGCCAAAATCCCAGGTTGTCAGCCCCGATCGAGTCTCGAAGCGCTTGACAAAGGCACGCTTGGCCGCTTGCCCAAGGTCTTGCTGCATTGTGGCAAGGTCACGGCTGCTCGCGCGCACCTCGCCTGCATCATCGACCAGCTCCACCCTAAGGCGCAGGTGCGGTTCGATCGCTTCCAGCGGCCAGTCGCTGGGGGCAACCTGCGCGCCCAACATGCGCCGCGCCTCGTCCGACAGGCGTTCGGATAGGCTGCCAGGCGGCGGCCAGTCATCGAGGCCGTCGGTGATCCGCTCAACCAAGGCGCGCGCCACATCCGGCGCAGGTACCAACTGACGCCGCAGGGGCTTAGGCAAGGCACGGATCAGGGCCGCGACCTTCTCCGTAAGCAACCCCGGCACCAGCCATTCTGCCGCCTGTGCATCCAGCCGGTTGAGCTCCGAGAGCGGCACGATCGCGGTCACGCCATCATCCTCCGCCCCAGGCTCGAAGTGGTAACGCAGAGGCACCTCGATCTCGCCTAGGCGCAAGCGGTCCGGCAGGCGTCCCCCCTGCACGGCCTCTGCTGCATGGCGCATCAGCGCCTCACGGGTCAGGCGTAGGCGCCTATCTAGGGTTGGGTCTTTACGCAGCGCAGTGGCTAGGGTGGGGCCGTCCACCACTTCGGGCGGCAGTTCACGCTCGAAGAAGGCCCTCAGCGTATCCTCATCCACCAGGATGTCCGGCCGCCGGGCCTTGGCTTCAAGGACGCGGATCTCAGCGATCAGGGCGGCGTTATGGTGGATAAACGGCGCGCGTTCCCACGGTTGACGTGCATCGGCTCCCTCCAAAGCCTGCACTAGCCCCTCCCGAATGAAGATCTTCCGCGCCTCCGTCGGGTTGATGGCGGCAAAGTTCACTGCGCGGCGCATGACCACAGGCAAACCGTACAGGCTCAAGGTCTCGTAGGCGGCGACACGGCCGGACTCCGGCTGGTAGTGGGGCTCGCTCACCTCGCGGGTGAGCAGGTGGCGGGCGAGCGGCTCGATCCAGCGCGGGTTGATCGCCGCGTTCATCGTCGCCCACAGACGGGTGGTTTCAAGCCACTGAGCAGACATCAGCCACCTCGGCGGCTGCTTGGCGAGCGTGGAACCAGGATGGATGGCGAGTTTGCGCCCCTTCACCCCGCGATAGGTCACAGGTTCCAGCCGACCCTTGCCCTTGGCCGGTGTGGTCTTGCGCCCTTCCTCCTCGCGTAGGGCGAGGTGGCCGAGAAGGCCGGTCAGCAGGGCGCGGTGAATGGCATCCTCCGGCGCCTCTTTCTCGTTCTCCCTCACCCCCTCCTCATGAAACAGGCCGCGCAGCTCCTGGTGCAGCGCGCGCCACTCGCGCATGCGCACATAGGAGAGGAAATGCTGCTCACATAACCTGCGCAGCTTGGCCTGCGAGAGGTGGCGGGCCTGCTCCTCGTACCAGCGCCAGAGATTGAGCAGAGTAAGGAAGTCCGACTGGGGGTGGCGCCACGCCGCATGCGCCTGATCCGCAGCCTGGGCCTTGTCGGCGGGGCGTTCGCGCGGGTCCTGGATGGACAGGGCGCTAACAATGACAAGCATTTCCGCCAGGCAACCGTCGTGCTGGCCGGCGAGCAACATGCGGCCTAGGCGCGGATCGACCGGCAGGCGGGCGAGCCGTTCACCCAGGGCGGTGAGTCGGCGCTTATCGTCCACTGCACCGAGCTCGAACAAAAGGTCGTAGGCCGCCTTGATCTGGTGGCCCTCCGGCAGGTCGAGGAAGGGGAAGTCCTCCACATGGCCGAGTTTGAGGCTCTCCATGCGCAGGATGACCGCCGCAAGATTGGTGCGCAGGATCTCGGGATCGGTCTGCGCGGGGCGGCGGGCAAAATCCTCCTCGCTGTAGAGGCGGATGCAGATACCCGGGCCCAACCGCCCGCAGCGCCCAGCACGCTGGCGGGCGGCGGCCTGGCTGATCGGCTCGACCATAAGGCGCTGCACCCCAACGCGGGGGGAGTAGCGCGAGATACGCGCAAGGCCCGTGTCAATCACGTAGCGGATGCCTGGCACGGTGAGCGAGGTCTCCGCGACGTTGGTGGCGAGCACGATGCGCCGTCCGCTGTGCGGCTGGAACACCCGCGCCTGCTCGGCACTCGAGAGGCGGGCGTAAAGCGGCAGGATCTCGGTGTGTTTCAGGGGGTGCTTTCTTAGGGCCTCGGCCGCCTCGCGGATAGCGCGCTCGCCATCCAGAAACACCAGGATGTCCCCCAGCCCCTCAGCGGCCAATTCATCCACCGCATCAAGCAGGGCGCGTGGCAGGTCGCGGTCACGATCGTCCTCATCGCCTTGGACGGGACGGTAGCGGATTTCCACCGGATAGGTGCGCCCCTCGACCGAGAGCAAGGCCGCGCCGGGGAAGTGGGCAGCAAAGCGATCCACATCCAAGGTGGCGGAGGTGACGATGAGCTTGAGGTCCGGGCGGCGCGGCAGCAGGCGCTTAAGATAGCCGAGCAAGAAGTCGATGTTCAGACTGCGCTCATGCGCCTCGTCGATGATCAGAGTATCGTAGCGGGCAAGCAGCGGGTCGGCGTGAATCTCAGCCAGCAGGATGCCGTCGGTCATGACCTTGATCAGGGCCTGCTCGCTCACCTGGCCGGAAAAGCGCACCTGGTAGCCCACCGCCTCACCCAAGGGGGTGCCCAGCTCCTCAGCGATGCGACTGGCCACCGCGCGTGCGGCGATGCGGCGCGGCTGGGTGTGGCCGATCAGCCCTCGCGCTCCGCGCCCGGCCTCAAGCGCAATCTTGGGCAGCTGGGTGGTCTTGCCCGAGCCAGTCTCGCCCGAGAGGATCAGCACCTGGTGTTTTTCCAGCGCGGCAAGGATCTCGCCGCGGCGGGCCACCACCGGCAGTTCCTCGGGGTAACGCAAGCTTGGAAAACCGGCACGCCGGGCTTCCACCGCCTGACAGGAAGCCTTTAGGGCTGTGCTCAACTCGGCGAGGCCGCGGGTGATGGGCTTGCCCTCGCGCGCGCGGCGCATCAGGCTCGCCAGCCGTTTGGCGAGGCTGGGGCGGTCACGGCTCAAACAGTGCTCAAGGGCATCCACCAGGGGGCTTAAGGCGGCCTGGTGATGAATATTCATCTTCATGCGGCATAGTATGGGTGAATTCGTTAAAAGAGGATGGATTGTGCGCTGGTCGCTTGCCCTTGTGGGCTTGTTTTTCCTGTGGGGTGACGCCGCGTTTGCCGCCCGCCCCATGATCACGGACGATGCCCGGGTGGTGGATACCGGGGCCTGCCAGCTCGAGACCTGGTTCAAGGGACAGCAGGGCAGTGATGAGTATTGGGCCGTACCCGCTTGCTCACCGACCGATTGGCTGGAGATCACCGCCGGGGCGGGATTCTTACTCAAAGAGGGCGTGCTGCGCACAAGTGGCGACAGTGCCTTGCTGCAAGTGAAAACTCTGCTCAAACGCCTGCCCGACTCCGGGCCGGGCTGGGGTGTCGGTTGGGTGGTGGGTAGCCTGAGCCGGGAGCATGAGCCGAGCGACCTGTTGGGCTCCTACTACACCTATACCCCGATCAGCCTGACCCTCGGCGAGGAGGTCATATTGCACATCAACCCTGGTTGGCTGCATGAGCGTAATCCTGGACGCTCCGCCTTCACCTGGGGCATGGGGACAGAAATCAATCTGGCCCCACGCCTTCAGGCCATTGCCGAGACCTTCGGCGAGGAAGGCGCGGGCAACTATTACCAAGGCGGGCTGCGCCTCTGGATTGTGCCCGATCACATCCAGCTCGACACCACTTACGGCAACCGCTTTAGCGGCGGCGAGGGCTGGTGGACCGTGGGGTTGCGCCTGATTTCCAAACGCCTGTTCTGACCGGCTGCCGGGAAGGCATCGACAAGCTATGGAGCCCAGCCTCCCGCCACTGCCCGGGAATCAGCCCCTCCAGCGTCCACGGACCCACGGCCCAGCGGATCAGACGTAGGGTGGGAAAACCAACCGCCGCGGTCATGCGCCGCACCTGGCGGTTGCGCCCCTCGCGAAGGGTGAGCTCCAGCCAACTGGTCGGGATGAACTTACGAAAGCGCACCGGCGGGACACGATCCCACAGCCAAGTCGGCTCGGCAGTCCGATGTGCCTCACAGGGCTGGGTCGGGCCGTCGTTGAGGATGACCCCGTGAGATAGCTGTTCTAAGGCCTCATCCGTGATCTTGCCCTCCACCTGCACAAGATAGGTCTTCGCCAGCTTGTGCCGCGGGTCGGCAATAAGCGCCTGCAGGCGCCCGTCATTGGTCAGCACCACCAGCCCCTCGCTGTCACGATCCAGCCGCCCAGCGGGGTAGTAGCCCTTGCGATCGATGAAGTCGGCCAGGGTTGCCCGCCCGGCCTTATCAGTGAATTGGCAGAGGACATCGAAGGGCTTGTTGAGCAGGATGACGGATGACATGCTTACCAGAATATGGTGTGGGCATTTGCACACAGTGGAACGATCCAGATCATCCCTCGTCTTAAGGACATGGCATACACAAGCCATGCCGGACCTACATCAAGGCTTGAGTGGGCGTCTATCGGCGACGGGTCGCCAAAAAGGAAAAGGCAACTCAAAGGTTGCCTTTTCTCATCCGCGAGGATGACCTGACGATCAAGCGCGGCTCTTAAACTCGCCGGTCCGGGTGTCGATCACGACCTTGTCGCCGATCTCGATGAAGGCAGGCACGGTGATCTCCAGGCCGGAGTTCAGCCTGGCCGGCTTGGTGACCTTGCCGGAGGTGTCACCCTTAACGGCCGGCTCGGTGTAGGCGATCTCGCGAGTGATGGTGGTCGGGAATTCGACCCCGATCGGGCGGCCCTCGTAGAAGGTGATCTCGACCACCTCTTCCATGCCATCGACGATGTAGCCGACGCCATCCCCCAGGTACTCGGCCTCGACCTCGACCGGGTTGTATTCGCTGTCCATGAATACATACAGCGGATCGGCAAAGTAGCTGTAGGTGCATTCTTTCTTGTCGAGGATGACCTGCTCGAACTTGTCATCGGCCTTATAGACCTGCTCGGTGTTGGTGCCATTGAGCAGGTTCTTGAGCTTCATCTTGACAACGGCGGCGTTGCGGCCGGACTTGTTGTATTCGGTCTTGAGTATGACCCAGGGCTGGCCGTCGGCCATCATCACATTGCCGGCGCGGAATTCTTGTGCGGTTTTCATTCAGTCGGTACCAGAAAGGCTAAGCGGTTGTTTAAACTTTGCATTGTAGTGGTTCACGGCAAACTTGACCAGTTGCGTGGCCAGATCGTCGGCCTGTGCAAGCTGCCTTGAGCGCGCTCTGAACCAGGGGGCCCGTTCGCGCAACTGTTCCAGACTTGACCACCAGGATGGGGCCGCCTCACCCGGATTCAAGGCCGCCTCATTCCAGGCGCGCATCATGGCCGCGAAGGGCTCGCAGCCCGACTGCGCATGACCGGCGTAAACCCCGACGAAGGCATCGAGCTTGTCGAGGTGGGCCATGTCCTCGGTCGGGTAGATGTGCCAGATGAACGGCCTGCCCGACCAGATCGCCCGGGTGAGCGACTCTTCACCACGGACGAAGTTGATGTCGCACAGCCACAACAGGCGATCATATTCTGCCTGCGGCAGGAAAGGGATAACGTGCAGATGCAGGCGACCTTCGATCATGGATGTGCCAGGTGCCAACGTGCGATCCATAAAGGCCTCGCGTATGCTGTTCAGCGTGCGCCCCTGGGGGACATAGACCGTCACCGGACACGGGGCTCGCGCCAGCTCGCTCAGCATGACGGGCAGGGCAGGATGCTCGTAGGTGAACAGCGAGAGGGCAAGGCCACCCTCCGCGGGGGCGGGGATGCCCCAGGCCTCGCACCAGCGCGCGCGCAGCATAGGATCAGCCAGGAAGGCGTCACGTGCGGCCAGCAAACCACGCTCACGCAACAGGCCGCCGGTGCCAGGCTGTATGCCGGGGAAGAAGAAGTACTTGACTTGCCCGTCGCGTTGCATGGAGGGCAGGCCGTGGCAGCCCGCGACCCAGTCCTCGGCGCTGAAGTATTCAAGATTGATCCACAGCGGCCGCACCTTGCGCATCGCGGCGACATAGCCCTCCGGCAGGGTGCAGCCGAAGGCCTCGATGACCACCTGAGCGGGTTGAACGGGCGGGAAATCACGGGGCCAGTGGCGAATCTCGATGCCGTCGATGTACTGCCCGACAAGCTCAAGGCGCGTCGCGGGCACCAGCCGCTGCATGGTCGCAAGATCATCGACCCACAGGCGCACATACTGGTCATGCTCATCGCGCAAAAGGCGGGCAAGGCGCCAACAGGTGCCGATATCGCCGAAATTGTCGATGACGGTGCAAAAGATGTCCCAATTTGCGCGCATGTGAAGCCCGCTCAGCCCAGATGGTGAGCAAGCCAGACCCGTAGGTCGGCCACCTCCTCACCGCTGACGCTATGGGTAATGGGGTAGGTTCTGAAAACAAGATCGCGGCAACCGAGCTCCCGCAGGGCGTCGCGTGCCCGCTCGGCCGAGGCGAGCGGCACCGTGGTATCTCGCGTGCCGTGGCCCATGAAGATCGGAGTGCCCAGCGCGACTTCGCTATGCTCGGCAGCCAGGGTTTGGCGTAGAGGCAACCAAGTGGACAAGGCCAGCACCCCGCCCAAGCACTCCGGATGACGCAGCGCCGCATGCAGCGCCACCACTCCGCCCTGCGAGAAGCCGCCGATGAAGATACGCGCGGCCGGCACACCTGCGGCGCGCTCGGCCTCGATCAGTTGCCGGGCCTGTGCCACGGCCTGACGAATGCCCGCCTCATCGACAGGGGCATCCGGCGTGAGCCCCAGGATATCGAACCAGGCACGCATGACATAGCCTGCGTTGATCGTCACCGGACGCGGCGGGGCGTTTGGGCAGAGCAGCCGCCCGAACCACGACAAGGACTGGGCCAGCCCCCGCATATCGTCTCCATCGGAACCGAGTCCGTGGAAGAGGATCAGGCTTTGGGGCGGCAGGGCGCGTTCGATAATCGAGGTTTCGGGCATGGGGCAAGGATTGGATAAGGATGAGAAGGCTTAGGGAAATACTGAAAAAATCCATCCAGGGATTTTTTCAGCTCGGCTCACCGCAAATGACTAGCACCCTTGTTCGCGTCGGGATCTGCCTAAGTTATTCAGCGGGTCCCTAGCCTAGTATTTTACGGTAACCAGGTCAGCAAAGCCGTGTCACCCGCATAGAATCGGGTGTCCAG
>JARJMX020000030.1 GCA_029335925.2 Gammaproteobacteria bacterium | reverse complement strand
CCATCGAGCGAGCCAGCCGCTGGGTGTTCGTCCAGGTCAAGCCGAACAAGACAGCCGCCGCCGCGCGCGACTTCCTCAAGTCCCTGCACAAGGCTTGCCCCGTCAACATCCACAGGATCCTTACCGACAACGGCAAAGAGTTCACCGATCGGCTACTGAACGCCTGTGACGGCCAACCCAGCGGACAACACGCGTTTGATCAGCTGTGTGCCGCACTGGGCATCGGGCATCGACTCACACGTCCAAGACACCCACAAACCAACGGCATGGTTAAGCTCAACGGCCGCATCAGCGACATGCTGAAGACCCATCACTTCAAGTCAGACAAGGACTTGCGAACCACCCTAGAGCGCTATGTCACTTGTACAACAACGAACTGCCTCAATCCGCCCTCGGTGGTAAAACACCTATGCAGACCCTATAAGATTGGTACGTATCCCACCCCGAGCTGTTCCGACGAAAGCCATACGATCATCTAAGTGATAATTGCCGAGGAGAGTGAATGAAGTTATTGCTGTTTATATCGCAATTGTCATGTGGTGGCGCTGAGCGCGTTGCCGCAAATATGTCAAATTACTGGGTATCTAAAGGATGGTCGATAATTTTGGTGACCTTGACGGCGAAAAGCGATGATTTTTACGAATTGTCGCCCAAGGTTCGTCGAGTTGCCTTCAATCTCGCGGGTGAAAGCAAGAACCTTTTTATCGCCATATGGAACAATATTCGACGAATACGTGCGTTGCGACGAGTATTGCTTGAGACTAAGCCAGACATTGCCCTTAGTATGATGGATAAAAACAATGTGCTGCTGGCACTAGCTTCCGTTGGGCTCAAAAATGTTTATTTCATTGGCTCAGAACATATTCATCCACCCCAATATCCGCTCGGGCGAATTTGGGAATTACTTCGACGATGGACCTATCGTTGGCTGGATGCTGTCGTGGCCCTGACCAGCGAATCTGGCGAATGGCTGCGACGGCATACTTCGGCTCGGCTGGTGAGAGTGATTCCAAATGCAGTTCCGAGTTTATTGCCCTCAGCACCGCCGTATGCATTACCGCCGAATAGGACGACTACGGAAGACTATAGACTACTCGCAATTGGTCGCTTGGTACGCCAAAAAGGATTCGATATCTTGATTTCAGCGTTTAAAAAACTCTCGCAGCATTTCCCAGCATGGCGACTTTATATCGTAGGCGAGGGGCCGCTCCGTGGCGAGCTCATGCGGCAAATTGTCGAATCTAAATTGCAAGACCGAGTCATTCTGGTAGGACGCGTCGGTAATGTCGGAGATTGGTACAGAGCCGCGGATATATATGTCATGAGTTCGAGATTTGAGGGTTTCCCTAACACTTTAGTTGAAGCAATGGCACATGGCCTGCCCGTGGTAAGTTTCGCATGCGAAACTGGACCAGCCAGTATTATACGAGATGGATATGACGGAATGCTGGTGCCGCCTGGAGATGTGGAAGGGCTGGTGCGAGCCTTGGGGGCGTTGATGACCAATCATGAACTTCGACGTTATTTCGGAGAGAGAGCCCTAGAGGTACACAAACGTTTTTCTGTCGAGCGGATTGCTGATATGTGGGAGTCGCTATTTGACGAGCTTCAGCAAGATTGTCCCAAATATCAATGAACTGGTATCATATGCAATATATCCCCGATTTTACTAGGGATTTGCCTTTTTTGTGCTTTGGGCTCAATATCCCCATCAGGCGCCAACAACGTTCTTCGCGCCAGCACCTAATTGGCAGCCCCAGGGTGAACAACTTTGGGTCTTTCGCGCTTCGAGTGAACAAGCGTGTTTTTGAGGCGTTGGCGCAAGTGCGACGGTGACCGGGTCAAGGGCGGGCAGGCAAACCCCGCCCTTGACCCGAGAGTGGTTCAATACGTTAGAGTCAGACCCTAGGCGGCGGTGTGCCGCATAGGATTTGGCGGCCTGCCACGCAACCCTTACCGAGACCGCCAAACCATGATCGAGCACCTGTTCACCCAAGCCCTGGGACTGACCCCGCTGTGGGAAGTCATCGACGTGAAGTTCTCCCCCGAGCAGCGCCGTATCGACTTTCACGTGGCCGTTCAGGGTAGCGCGCAATACACCTGTCCATCTTGTGGCGCGTCCGTCGCCACGGTTCATGACTGGAACACACGGACTTGGCGCCACTTGGATTTCTTCCAGTACGAGGCTCACCTCCATGCCGAAGTACCGCGCGTGAAGTGCCCGCACTGTGGCAAGGTCAGCCAACAGGAAGTTCCTTGGGCGCGACCGGGCAGCTGTTTCACCCTGCTGTTCGAAGCCCTCGTAGTTAGCCTGGCGCCGCTCATGTCGGTGGCGAGTCTGGCACGCCAGATGCGGACGGGAGATAACCTGCTGTGGTGCATCCTCAAATACCATGTCCAGGCCGTGCGCGCTCTGGAATCCCATGCCGAGGTCGAACGCATCGGCGTGGACGAGACCGCCTCCAAAGGCGGTCAGCACTACATCAGCGTGTGTTCTTTGATCTGGATACCGACCGTCTGCTGTTCGCCACCGAGGGACGCAGCAAGGCGAGCTTCCAGGACTTCGTGCAAGATCTCCGCGCACACGGCGGGGCGCCCGAGAAGATTCGCCGGGTGAGCATGGACATGAGTGCCGCCTTCCAGGCTGGGGTGGCCGAGCAATTGCCTGAGGCCACGGTGTGTTTCGACCGTTTCCATGTGGTGGCCCTGGCCAGTGAGACGCTGGATAAGGTGCGCCGTGCCGAGCAGAAGAGCGCTTCCGAACTGAAGGGGTGCCCTTGGGGGCTGCTCAAGAAGCCGGCGGACTGGATCCGCAAGCAGGTGGATGCGATGCATGGATTGCAGCATTCGAATCTCAAGATCGTGCGAGGTTGGCGTTTGAAGGAGGCCTTGCGTGACATCTACCGCACCGCCACGTGCTCCGAGCAAGCCGAAGCGTTGCTGGTGCGTTGGCATAGCTGGGCGCGCCGCTGCCGCCTGGAGCCGTTCAAGAAGTTGGCGCAAACCCTCAAGAAGCACGGGGAAGGGGTGCTGAACGGTTTCCACGGCAGCTGCCACAACGGCAAGGTCGAGGCGATGAACCGTTCCCTCCAGCAGGCACGCGCCCGTGCTCGCGGCTACCGACGCACCGAGAACTTCATCACCATGGCCTATCTGATCGCCGGAAAACTGTCTCATCTACCAAAAAACCCTTTCGCCTATGCCTGAGCTACCGACGCCCGGTCCCACTCTAAACGCGATAAACCCCGAAAAGCAAAGACAGTCCCTGTTCGTGGCCATCGAGCGAGCCAGCCGCTGGGTGTTCGTCCAGGTCAAGCCGAACAAGACAGCCGCCGCCGCGCGCGACTTCCTCAAGTCCCTGCACAAGGCTTGCCCCGTCAACATCCACAGGATCCTTACCGACAACGGCAAAGAGT
>JARJMX020000015.1 GCA_029335925.2 Gammaproteobacteria bacterium | reverse complement strand
TCACCTAAGGCGTGGGCGACGTCGCGTATGATGTCCTCGACGAACTTCGGGTTCTCGTACGCGCGCTCAGTGATGTATTTCTCGTCGACGCGCTTGAGCAAACCGAATAGCTCGCACGAGGCTTGGGCCTCAAGCAGTTGGATCAGCTCGGTCAGGCCCAAGGTGGGGTCGCACTCCACCTCGGCGCGGATGTGGGAGCGCTGATTGTGTGCGCCGTACTGTGAGATTTCTTTCGAGCAAGGGCAGAGGCTGGTGACCGGTACTTCCACGCCCATGGTGATGTGCGTGGTGCAGCG
Source organism: Gammaproteobacteria bacterium (assembly GCA_029335925.2). Lineage (GTDB taxonomy): Bacteria > Pseudomonadota > Gammaproteobacteria > Halothiobacillales > Halothiobacillaceae > Thiofaba. The sequence goes on along the minus strand of JARJMX020000015.1, from coordinate 7,074 downwards.
ATCGCCCGTGGCGGTGAGGCGTGCGCCATAGTCCATCAGACTGGAAACCCCGGATTTGGGCGCGACCTTGCGTACGAAGTAGGGAAAATTCAGCTCGATGGTGCCGAAGTTGGCATCCAGTAGCTCAAGCATTTCGCGGTGCAGCGCGGCAAGGGCAGCAGGTGAGATGACCCGCGGTGCATCGCCTAGCAGGGCAACAAAGCGTGACATGTGGGTGCCCTTGCGGTCATGCGGCAGGTCGACGGTGAAGGTGCAGGTGGCGACGGTGGACTGGGCGGTGCCGTCCACCTCCTCGATCACCACCGGATGGCGCAGGCCCTTGATTCCGACGGCGTCGATGGTGATGCGTCGGGTGTCGACCCGTCCCTGGATATCGGGAATTGTTTCGTTCGTCACGGCGCTCATGCTTCGATCTCGCGATAGGTCACGCAGGCGCGGTCGGTCTCCCACAGGGTGACGGCGGACACCCTCGCGTGTTCGCCATTTAAGCGCTTGCTTACCTCTTGGTAGAACCAGGTGGCGATGTTCTCGGCGGTGGGGTTAATGGTATCGAACGGCGGGATGTCGTTCAGGTAGAAGTGGTCCAACATCTCTGCCACCTCGCGTGCGGCACGCTTGATGGTTTTGAAGTCCACCACCATGCCGATCGTGTCCAGGTGGGTGCCGGTGACCTCCACCTCGACCTTCCAGTTATGCCCATGCATGCGAGCGCAGTTGCCGACGTAGCCGTGCAACTGGTGCGCGGCGGCGAATTCGGTCTGGACTTTGAGGGTGTATTGAGCGGCCATGGCAGATCGAGAAAAACAAAGCAGGCATGGTACGGACGAGCCTGACCTTAGGCAAGGAAAGCCCTGATCTGTCTGAGGATACCGTCGGCATCCAATCCGTAATGGCGGTACAGTTCGGCCTGAGTGCCTTGTACGGTGACGACGTCCGGCAGGCCAAGGCGCAGTGTGGGTAAGGCGATGCCCTCGTCGGCCAGGGCCTCCAGCACGGCGCTGCCCGCCCCGCCCATCAGGGCGTGATCCTCAAGGGTGACGAGATGGGTATGTTGGGTTGCGGCTTCGCGCAAGGTGTCGACATCGAGCGGCTTGACGAAGCGCATGTCGACCACGCTGGCATCCAGCACTTCGGCGGCCTTGAGTGCCTCATGCAGCAAAGGCCCGAAGGCAAGGATGGCGACCTTCTTGCCGCGACGGCGCCAGATCGCTTGACCAAGCGGCAAGGGGGTAAAGTCTTGCGGCACGCTTGCACCGCAGCCTGCGCCGCGCGGGTAGCGCACCGCGGTTGGCCTCTCGAGGGTGAGGCCCAGCTCCAGCATGCGGTAGCATTCTGCCTCATCCGAAGGGGTCATGATGACTATGTTCGGCACACAGCGCAGGAACGCCATGTCATACAGCCCGGCATGGGTGGCTCCATCTGCGCCGACAAGGCCCGCACGGTCGATGGCGAACAGCACCGGCAGGTTCTGCAGAGCGATGTCGTGCACCGCCTGGTCGTAGCCGCGCTGCAGGAAGGTGGAGTAGATGGCGAGCACCGGCCGCAAGCCTGCCGCGGCTAGGCCCCCGGCGAAGGTCACGGCGTGTTGCTCGGCGATGCCGACATCGAAGTACCGTTCGGGGAAACGCAAGGAGAAGTCGGTGAGCCCAGAGCCTTCGCACATGGCGGGGGTGATGCCCACCACGCGCGCATCCCGCTCGGCCGCGCCGCATAACCAGTGGCTGAACACCTGGGTGAAGGTCATGGCCGGCTTGCCGGAGGTAGGCTCGAGCTTGTAGGGGTTGAACCGGCTCACCCCGTGAAAGCGTACCGGGTCGGCTTCGGCCGGGGCGTAGCCGCGCCCCTTCTGGGTCACCACATGCAACAGACGCGGCCCGTTTTGGGTGCTGAGGTTGGCGAGCACCTCGAGCAAGGTGGGAAGGTCGTGGCCGTCCACCGGGCCGACGTAGCGGAAGCCCAGTTCCTCGAACAGGGCGCTGTGAGTGAACATGCCCTTGACCTGCTCGCGTGCGCGGCGGACCAGTTCGCCACCCGGCAGGAGCTCCAACAAGTGCTTGCCACCTTCGCGTACGCGGTTGTAGGTGCGGCTGGTGATGAGCCTTGCGAGGTGCTTGTTGAGTGCGCCCACGTTGGGCGAGATGGACATGGCGTTGTCGTTGAGCACCACCAAAAGGTTGGCCTGACTGGCCCCGGCATGGTTGAGGGCCTCGAAGGCCTGACCGGCGGTCAGCGCGCCATCGCCGATCACCGCCACCGCCTGATGCGGACGCCCCTGGAGCTTAAAGGCCTTGGCAAAGCCCAGGGCAGCACTGATCGAGGTGCTGGAATGTCCGCCACCGAAGGGATCGTAGGGGCTTTCCTCGCGCTTGGTGAAGCCCGAGAGACCGCCAAACTGGCGTAGGCTTCTCATCGCCTCGCGTCGACCGGTAAGGATCTTGTGCGCGTAGGCCTGGTGGCCCACATCCCACACCAAGACATCGCGCGGTAGGTCGAGCACCCGGTGCAGGGCGAGGGTCAGCTCGATGGTGCCAAGGTTGGAGGCCAGATGCCCGCCGGTGGCCAAGACACTGTCGATAATGAAGCGGCGCAGCTCTCCGGCCAGTTGGTTGAGCTGACCGGTGGAGAGGCCTTTCAGATCGGTCGGCGAGTGGATGGTCTGAAGCAGGCTCATGCCGGGCGCTCGACGATGTAACGGGCGAGCAGGCGCAAAGGCTCAGCACGTGGCAGGCCATCGAGGGCGGCGAGCGCCTCGTCGCACAGCTCTTTGGCCAGTGCCTGGGCGGGATCGAGGCCGAGTAGGCTGACGTAGGTGGGTTTGTCCCTCGCCGCATCCTTGCCCTGCGTCTTGCCTAGGGTTTGGCTGTTGGCAGTCACGTCAAGAATATCGTCGCGCACCTGGAAGGCCAGGCCGATGGCCCGGGCATAGCGGGTAAGTGCGTCCCGCATGGCCTCGTTTGCCTGCCCGGCCAAGGCGCCGAAGATGACGCTGGTTTCAATCAGCGCTCCGGTCTTGAGCCGGTGCATCTGCTCGAGTTCAGTGAGGGTGCGTTGCTGGCCGACGGCGGCAAGGTCGATGGCCTGTCCACCCACCATGCCCTGGTGGCCTGCAGCGCGGGCGAGGGTGGCGATCATGGTAAGCCGGGTCTCGGCGGTAAGCCCCGGAGCCTTGGCCAGAAGCTCGAAGGCGCGGGCCTGCAAGGCATCGCCGACCAGGATGGCGGTCGCCTCATCAAAGGCGCGGTGGCAGGTCGGCCGTCCACGGCGCAGGTCGTCGTCATCGATCGCTGGCAAGTCGTCGTGCACCAGCGAATAAGCATGGATCAGTTCTAGCGCGCAGGCGGGGGCATCGAGGACGGTCGCCTCGGTACCGGTCAGCTCACCCGTGGCATAGACCAGGAAGGGACGCACGCGCTTGCCGGGGCCGAGCGCGGCATAGCGCATGGCCTCGACCAGGCGCGCCAAGGGCGATGAGGCGGGCTCGGCGGGAAGGGCGCGCTCCAGGGCAGACTCGACCCGGCTTGCTGCGGCTTTGAGCGCCAACAGCAGGATGTCAGCGGGCATCGTTGTCGGCCAGGAAAGGTTCGGGTTGGTCAGTGCGGTTGCTGAGCATGTCTACCTTGGCCTGTGCACTCGCCAGCATGGCCTGACACTGACGGGCCAACTGCACGCCGCGCTCAAAGTCGCGCAAGGCCTCATCAAGCGGCTGCTCGCCTTGCTCCATGCGTTGCACCAGAGCCTCCAGTTCCTTGAGTGAGGCTTCAAAGGTGGCGACGTTGGGGGTATCTGCTATCTTGTCTGGTCTGGCGGCCATGCGGGGTACCCGGTCGATGGGTTTGCGATTTTACCACGCGGACGCGATTCGCCGCAGGCTCACTAGATCCGTAAGAAACTGAAATAAATCATACGAGGGCCCGAAATCGATGGTTGTGCCGTCGATCAACCCCCAGCGTCCTTTTCATTGCTTGTAGTCATCCCAGGTGTCACGCAGCAGACCAAATCGGGGTGCGTAGTCCCATGGTGTTGTTCCTGCACGGTGCGGAACGAACCGATTGTATGCCAAGCTCAGGATGGGGGTTATAGAAGCCCAAGTGCTTCAGTCAGCCGCATCACTCCATGCAGCTCCATGTCCCTGGGCGGATTTCCCACAAGATTGGCCTTGGGGACGATGGCGCGCCTGAAGCCGTGCTTGGCGGCCTCCCGCAGCCGCTCCAGACCATGCGGCACCGGGCGCAGCTCGCCTGCGAGCCCTACCTCACCGAAGATCACGGTGTCGGTGGGCAGCGGCCGGTTGCGCAGGCTGGAGAGGGCGGCGCACAAGAGCGGCAGGTCGGCGGCGGTCTCGCTGATCTTCACCCCACCCACCACGTTGATGAATACGTCCTGGTCGAACATGGCGATCCCGGCGTGGCGGTGCATCACTGCCAGCAGCATGGCCAGTCGGTTCTGCTCCAGCCCTAGGGTGACGCGCCGCGGCTGGCCGAAGGGACTCTCCGCTACCAAGGCCTGCACCTCGACCAGTAATGGGCGGCTGCCCTCGCGGGTGACCATGATCACGCTGCCGGGGACGGGTTCCTCGTGGCGGGAGAGGAAGATGGCGGACGGGTTGCTCACCGGCTTGAGCCCGTGCTCGGTCATGGCGAACACGCCGAGTTCGTTGGCTGCGCCAAAGCGGTTCTTGACCGCGCGGATGACCCGGTAGCGGCTGCCGGCCTCGCCCTCGAAGTAGAGTACGGTATCGACGATGTGTTCGAGCAGGCGCGGCCCTGCGATCGCTCCGTCCTTGGTGACGTGGCCGATGAGAAAGACGCAGATGCCTCGCTGCTGGGCGAGGCGGGTGAGCAGGGCGGCCGCCTCGCGCACCTGCGAGACCGAGCCGGGGGCGGCGGTGAGGCTCTCGGAAAACAGAGTCTGGATCGAATCCACCACCATCACCTTGGGCAGCTGGGCCTCCGCCTGCTGGATGATGCGTTCGACGGAGGTCTCGGCCAACAGCTGCAACTCGGCCGCGGCCAGGCCAAGCCGCTGGGCGCGCAGGGCCACCTGCTCGAGCGATTCCTCGCCGGTGACGTACAGACCAGACAGGGTGGGTTGGAGGGCGACCAGGGTTTGCAACAGCAGAGTGGACTTGCCGATGCCGGGATCACCGCCGAGCAGGATGACCGAGCCGGGCACCAGGCCACCGCCGAGCACGCGATCGAATTCATCCAGGCCCGTGGCTTGGCGTAGGGTTTTTTCTAGCTTCACCTCGCCCAAGCGACGGGTTCCCTCGGCCCCGGCGTACTGGCCTCCACGGCGCAAGGCGGCGACCGGACGAGTTTGCTCGGTCAGGCTGTTCCACGCCCCGCACTCGCCGCACTGGCCAGCCCATTTGGGGGTGGTGGCACCGCATGCAGCGCAGACATACTGGGTTTTGGATCTCTGGGCCACGTTAAGGCTCAAGCTCGGTGGTGTGTTCGAGCGACGGCCACAGTCGGGCCTGCTCGACCACCTTGCGCGCGATACGGGTGACTTCTACCGTGCAGCCGGCGACTTCCAGGCGCATGCCGACCTCGGGCAGGCTTTGCAGGTGCTCGAGGATCAGACCGCTGAGGGTATTGGCGGTATCGGTGGGCAGCTCGGTGCCGAGGCGTTTGTTGATCTCGCGCAACGGGGTGGCACCGTCGATCAGGAAACTGCCATCCTTCTGCGGCTGGATCTCCGGGGTCTCCGCCGCTGGTTGCGAGGTGAACTCGCCGACGATTTCCTCGAGGATGTCTTCCAAGGTGATGAGGCCGAGGATGTCCCCGTACTCGTCCACCACCAGCCCCATGCGTTTCTTCTCGCGCTGGAAGTTGAGCAGTTGGGTGTACAGCGAGGAGCCTTCAGGCACGTAGTAGGGTTCCTCGACCGAGCGCATGAAGGTCTTGAGGGTGAGTTCGCCTTTCTGGGCAATCGGCAAAAGGTGGCGCAGGTTGACGGTACCGACGATGTGGTCGAGCGTTCCTCGGTAAACCGGCAGGCGGCTAAAAGGAGTGGAGCTGATGGTGTGCAGGATCTCGTCCCAGTCAGCCTCAAGGTCGATACCCTCCACGTCTTGACGCGGGATCATGAGGTCCTCAACCTTGGCCTCCTCCAGGTCAAGGAGGCCGATCAGCATGGCTTGGTAGCGTTCGGAGACCAGCCCGCTCGTTTCACCGAGCAGGGTGCGCAGCTCGTCGCGGGAAAGGCTGGGTCCGCGGGCGGCGGTGACATGTACGCCGAACAGGCGTAAAAGTCCGTTCGATAGCAGACTAACAACCCACACCAGGGGGCCTGCGACCTTCTGTAGGCCGGTGTAAACAAAGGCGGCGGGCCAGGCGATGCGCTCCGGGTGCAGAGCGCTCAGCGTCTTAGGAGCGACCTCGCCGAAGATGAGCAGGACAAGAGTAAGGGCGCCCGCTGCCATGGCGATCCCGGCCTCGCCGAACAGGCGCATGAAGATCACGGTGGCCAGGGTGGAGGCCATCACGTTGACGAAATTGTTGCCGAGCAGGATCAGGCCGATCAGCTTGTCCGGGCGTTCAAGCAGGCGCTGGGCCAGCCGCGCACCGCGATGGCCTTCCTGCGCCAGGTGCTTTAGCCGGTAGCGGTTAAGGGTCATGAGCGCCGTCTCGGAGCCCGAGAAGAAGGCAGAGAGCAGGATCAGGGCGATGAGTGTGCCGATCAGCACACTGAGGGATAGCTCGTCCAAGAAGGATGTGGCGATTGTGGAACCCAATCTGGATGATAAGGGAGATGCTAAAAAAATCCATCCGTGGAGTTTTTTAGCGTGACTTCATGACTTATTGTGGCTTGTGGCGCATCCCTCTTCGCGCTTCGCGGATTGACCGACCCAGTCAAATTAGAAGCGGAGGGTCAGCCCTTCCCCGGAAGCGGGTTCGAGCTACACCGACGGGTCGGCGCGGGTTTGCAGCTCGATTAAGTTCAGCGTTCCCAGGTCACAGAGGTGCGCAAGCTCGGTGGCGTGCTTGTTGATGGCAATACCCAGGGCGGACAGGACGTCAAGGCATCCGTAGGCGGTCTCAGCTCCGTCGGTGGCTAGGCATTTTCCCATGC
>JARJMX020000005.1 GCA_029335925.2 Gammaproteobacteria bacterium | reverse complement strand
GTCGCGTTCGGACTCTGCGCAACGCGCGCTTGGAAGAGCTCAACCAGGGGGGGGCGGGGGCATGGTCGGCCTTGTGGGTTCGATTTTTGCGCGGCGGATACATACTATGGATAAGTTTGCGCCCTCTGGGAGAGGCACGATGCACGTTTTGGCCCTATACAGCGTCAAAGGCGGGGTGGGCAAAACCACCACGGCCATCAACCTCGCCACCCTGTCCGCCCTACAGGGGCGGCGCACCTTGCTGTTCGACCTCGATCCGCAGGGTGCGGCGACCTGGATGCTGGATGGGAGTGTGCCGGAGGGTGGGGTGCGCCGTGCTCTCAAGGGCAAGGACCTCGACGAGCGATTGATCGCCACCCGTTACCGTGACCTGATGCTCTGGCCCAATGGCCCCGAGTTTGCCAATCTTGTGCTCGAAATGGTGGAGATGAAGCACCCGGGTGAGCGCCTCGCCCGCCTGCTCGAGCCGCTGGCGGGGCGCTTTGACCATGTGGTGCTGGACTGCCCCCCTGGTCTCGGCTTGATGGCCGATAACATCTTCGCCGCGGCGGATGAGGTGCTCGTGCCGCTGATCCCCGTGCCACTGTCCCTGCGTGCGGCCCTGCAGGTGCGTGAAGCGCTGGCCGCCCAGCGCAGGCCCCCCCGGATGCATGCCTTCCTGAGTCAGGTCGACCGCCGCCGCGTCCTGCACCGCGACTTTGTCGACCAGTACGGCGGGGCGTTGCCGGAGCTGCTGCCCGAGGCCATCCCCGCCAGCAGCGAGATCGAGCGCCAGACCGTCAGCCGCGTGCCGGTGGTCTATGGTCAGCCGCGTTCGGAGGCCGCGCAGGCCTACTACCGCCTGTGGCGCGCGGTGTACCTGCCGCTGGCGGATTGAGGGATGCGGGGGCAGCGAAAGCTCGGCTTGGTGTCTTCTGTAGGAGCGCCGCCCCGGGCGCGATCGGCCCCCACGCATCGGCCCGAGGGCGGGCCTCCTACAGGGGCTGTGGGCCTGCGGTCGATGGGCGAGCATCGTTGTAGACACGGCTTTAGGCCGCGATAATCCACCTTTTCATGTTTCACCTGCCCACCACCATGCCCCTACACGTCATCATCCTTGCCGCAGGCCAAGGCACGCGCATGCGTTCGTCCATGCCCAAGGTCCTGCATCCCATTGCTGGCCGCCCCATGCTCGAGCATGTGTTGGACACTGCCGCCACCCTTGCGCCCGAGCGGGTGCACGTGGTCATCGGCCATGGCGCGGACCAGGTGCGCCAGCGCCTAGCCCATCGCGAGGTCAGCTGGGCCGTGCAGGCCGAGCAGCTCGGCACCGGCCATGCAGTCATGCAGGCCATGCCCGCTATTCCCGATGATGCGCGGGTGCTGATCTTGTACGGCGACGTGCCGCTGATCCGCCCGGACACCTGCCGGGCGCTGGTTGAAGGGCTGACTCGCGCCGATCTTGCCCTGCTGACCGTCGAGCTCCCGGATCCGCACGGCTACGGCCGTATCCTGCGCGCGGCGGACGGAAGAGTGGTCGGCATCCGCGAGGAGAAGGACTGCACCCCCGAGCAGCGCGCCATCCATGAGGTGAATACCGGTCTCATGGCCGCGCGTGCAGGGCAGTTGCGCGTCTGGCTGGGCCGCCTTTCGCGCGACAACGCGCAGGGTGAGTACTATCTGACCGACGTGGTCGGCATGGCGGCGCAGCAAGGCGGGGTGGAGGCCGTCCTCGCGCAGGATGCGGACGAGGTGGCGGGGGTCAACAACCGTGCCCAGCTCGCCCAGCTTGAGCGCGTCTACCAGGGGCATCAGGCGCGCCTGCTGATGGATGGGGGCGTCACCCTGGCCGACCCCGCAAGGCTGGACGTGCGCGGCCGCGTGGTCCCAGCGCGCGATGTGTTCATCGATGTCAACGTGGTGCTGGAGGGGGAGGTTGTGCTTGCCCCGGAGGTGACCATCGGTCCTGGTTGCATCCTCAGGGACGTCGTCCTTGGCGAGGGGGCACAGATCCGTGCCCACAGCATCCTCGAGGGGGCAAGCATCGGCGCGGGCACCGTGATCGGCCCCTTCGCCCGTCTCCGCCCCGGCACATCCCTGGCGGACCACGTGCACATTGGCAACTTCGTCGAGGTGAAGGCTAGCCGCATCGGCCCGGGCAGCAAGGCCAACCACCTAAGCTACATCGGGGATGCCGAGGTCGGCGCCGCCTGCAATATCGGCGCGGGGGTGATCACCTGCAATTACGATGGGGCCAACAAGCACAAGACGGTGATCGGTGACGACGTCTTCATCGGCTCTGACACTCAGCTCGTCGCCCCGGTCACGGTGGGCGCGGGAGCCACCATCGGCGCGGGCAGCACCATCACGAAGGATGTTGCGGAAGGTTCACTCGCCCTGTCGCGTGTGCCACAGACCAGCCGCGAGGGCTGGAGGCGGCCCAGAAAAGCGTCCCGTTAGCGACTCCAGCACGCCGCGGGGCTGCGAGAGCCTTGGTGATCGAGGGTGAGGGGGGTGCAGCTCGTGTCTCCCGCCTTATCATTGGCCTGACTTCCTTGGGCCACGGCCTGGAGGGTATAGGATGTGCCATCAGGCGTGCCGCTGAAGCTGAAGGTATAGAAGTCTCTAAGATCATTGCGGCATGACGTCGGCGGCAGATTCGCGTTGGCGTAAGTCATGTTGCTGGTGTAATAGCGCTCCATCCATTGAGCAAGTTCCTCCAGGCAGCCCTGCGCGGCGGCTCTCCGTGTTTTGAGGACATACTGCTGGTAGCTCGGGTAGGCAATGGCGGCGAGGATGCCGATAATGGCCACGGCGATCATCAACTCGATGAGTGTGAATCCCTTGCTTGATTTCATGACGTGATTCCGGCGG
>JARJMX020000002.1 GCA_029335925.2 Gammaproteobacteria bacterium | reverse complement strand
CCGCGCCGCACCCCTCCCGGCGAGACCCTCCCCATGCCGCACCCGCCGCCGCCCCTCCAACAGCTCTGCCCCCTCCCCGGCGTCGACCGCGATTACCACAACACCTCGTGCTACCGCGCCGATGACCTCCGCCCCGACCGCCCGCCCGACTCCACCCCGCCCGACACCTAGACCAGCTTCCTGCACCAAGATTAATTCATCACCCTCAACGACCCCATGATGCCCGACCTGTTCCGCGAGGTGTTGGGTGTGGCCGTCCCCGACCCACTGCCGCGCATGAGCTGGCACGAGGCGATGCGCCGCTATGCCTCTGACAAGCCCGACCTGCGTATCCCGCTGGAGCTTGTCGACGTGGCCGATCTGATGGTGAACGTCGAGTTTAAGGTCTTCTCTGGCCCGGCCGCCGACCCGCAAGGTCGCGTCGCCGCGTTGCGTGTGCCGAAGGGTGGCGAGCTGTCTCGCTCGCAGATCGACGACTACACCAAGTATGTCGCCATCTTCGGGGCCAAGGGGTTGGCCTACATCAAGGTCAATGACCGCGCCGCTGGCCGCGACGGCCTGCAGTCGCCGATCCTCAAGTTCCTGCCGGATGAAGCGATCCATGGAATCCTCGATCGCACCGGCGCGCAAGATGGCGACCTGATCTTCTTCGGCGCTGACAAGGCCAAGATCGTCAACGATGCACTCGGCAACCTGCGGGTCAAACTGGGTCATGACCTTGGTCTGGTTGAGGCGGGCTGGCGCCCGCTGTGGGTGGTTGACTTCCCCATGTTCGAGTGGGACGACAAGGAGAACCGCTGGGTCGCCTTGCATCACCCATTCACCTCGCCCAAAGTTGAGCACCTTGGCTTGCTGGAGACCCATCCCGGTGAATGCCTGTCGCGCGCCTACGACTTCGTGCTTAATGGGGTTGAGATCGGTGGCGGCTCGATGCGTATCTACCAGCAAGAGGTGCAGAGCAAGGTTTTCAAGTTGCTCGGTATTGGTGAGGAGGAGGCCAAGGAGAAGTTCGGCTTCCTGCTTGATGCTCTCAAATACGGTGCCCCGCCGCACGGCGGCCTGGCCTTTGGCCTTGACCGTCTGGTCATGCTGATGAGCGGTGCAGGCTCCATCCGCGAGGTCATCGCCTTCCCGAAGACCCAGTCGGCCGCCTGCCCGCTGACCGACGCCCCGGGCGCAGTGGACGAGCGCCAGCTGCGCGAGCTCGGCATCCGTATCCGCAAGCCCGCGGCCGAAGGTTGAGGCCCGGGCCCCTCGGTGCGAATTATCCGGATTTGGGCACGTTCCCTCCTTCCTGGAGGGGGCATGTCCAGACCCGCCCAAGCCGACTGCGAGGTTGCGCATGACCGATCTTGCCACCGACATTCCCCGCCTGCGTGAGGCCGTCATCCAGCGTCTGATCGAGCAGGCTCCCCCGCCCGCCTCGCTTGCGCCCAAAGCGCGTGAGGCCCTGCGCGAGCGCATCAAGGCCCTGCTCAAGGCGCGGAATGCCGTGCTGGTGGCGCATTTCTACGTCGATGCGGAATTGCAGAAGCTGGCCGAGGAGACGGGGGGGCATGTGTCCGATTCGCTCGACATGGCGGATTTTGGCAGCCGCCATCTGGCTAAGACCTTAGTCGTGGTCGGTGTGCGCTTCATGGGCGAGACGGCCCAGATCCTAAAACCCGAACAGCGAGTGTTGATGCCGACCCTGCTAGACGAATGCTCGATCGATGGTGGCTGCCCGGCGGAGGCGTTCGCGGCCTTCTGTGACCAGCATCCCGACCGCACCGTGGTGGTCTATGCCAACACCTCGGCGGCGGTCAAGGCGCGCGCCGACTGGGTGGTTACCTCCTCCAATGCGCTCGCCATTGTCCGCCACTTGATGGCGCGCGGCGAGAAGATCCTCTGGGCCCCCGACCGTCACCTTGGGCGCTATATCCAGGAGCAGACTGGGGCCGATATGCTGATGTGGCAGGGCGAGTGCGTGGTGCACGACGAATTCTCCGCCGAGGGTCTGCGCGAGCTGATGCGCCAGCATCCGGAGGCCGAGGTGCTGGTGCACCCCGAGTCGCCCAAGGGGGTGGTGGCGCTCGCCCATCATGTCGGTTCCACCTCGCAGCTGATCAAGGCCGCGCGTGAGTCGAGTGCGCCGACCCTGATCGTCGCCACCGATCGCGGCATCTTCTACAAGATGCAGCAGGCCGCCTTGGGTAAGACCCTGATCGCGGCGCCCACTCTGGGGCGAGGCGGCGGTTGCAAGGTCTGCGCCCACTGCCCGTGGATGGCGATGAATGGCCTGCAGAACCTGTGCGAAGCCCTGGAGCACCCCGAGGGGCACGAGGTCACGGTCGATCCGGCCCTCATCGACCGTGCCCGCCTGCCGATCGAGCGCATGCTCGAGTTCTCGCGCAGCCAGGGGCTCGTCGCCCGCGCCACGAAAGATTGACCTGCGTGCGGGAGCGCAGCACCGGCAAAGCAGGTTACACTTTCGCCGTTTCAACACATTGATTTGTAGAGGTTATCATGGCTGGTCACAGTAAATGGGCCAACATCAAGTACCGCAAGGATAGGCAAGACAAGAAGCGCGCCAAGATCTGGACCAAGATCATCCGCGAGATCACCGTCGCCGCCCGTATGGGGCAGAGCGCCAACCCGGCAGAAAATCCCCGCCTGCGCCTAGCGTGGGACAAGGCACTGGCGGCGAACATGCCGAAGGACACCATGGAGCGTGCCGCCAAGCGCGGCATTGGTGCGGACAGCGGCGAGAATTACGAGGAGATCACCTACGAGGGTTATGGCCCGGGCGGTGTGGCCGTGTTCGTCGAGTGCATGACCGACAATAAGGTGCGCACCGTGGCCGAGGTGCGCCATGCCTTCAGCAAGAACGGCGGCAATCTGGGCACGGACGGCTCCGTGGCCTACCTTTTCAGCAAGGTGGGGACCCTCCTGTACGCGCCGGGCAGCAATGAGGAGGCTATCATGGAGGTCGCGCTGGAGCTTGGCGCGGACGACGTGGTGGTGGACGAGGATGGCTCCATCGAAGTGCTGACGGCGCCGGAGGCCTTCCAGACCGTGCTCGATGGCATGAAGGCCAAAGGCTTGGTGCCCGAGGAGGCCGAGATCACCATGCGCGCGAGCACCCAAATCCCGGTCGAGGGCGAAGTCGCCGAGAAGCTGGTCAAGCTGATCGACACGCTTGAGGATCTGGACGACGTGCAGGCCGTCTATCACAACGCTGAGCTGCCCGAAGGGGTGCTGGCTTGAGGCCGTCCTCCGCCCCCCGGGGTTGGTCTCGAGTGTCATCCTCCTCCCCCTTGAGGGGGGAGGGGCAGGGGAGAGGGTGACGCACGATGGGGAATGCGCCTCACCTGCGCATCCTCGGCGTCGATCCTGGCTCTGTCACCACTGGCGTGGCCGTGATCGAGCTGGTGCGCCGGGAAGCAACCTGCCTGCACCTGGAGAGCCTCAAGCTCTCCGGCAAGGCCGGTTTTCCGCAGCGCCTGGGCGAGGTGTTCACCCGCATCAGTGGCCTGATCCAAACCTTTGAGCCGACCGAGTTCGCCATCGAACAGGTATTTATGTTTAGAAGTCCCGAATCCTCGCTCAAGCTCGGCCAGGCGCGCGGAGCTGCCATTGCGGCGGCGGTGGTTCAGGGGCTGCCGGTGGCCGAATATATGCCGACCGAGGTCAAGCAAGCTGTGGTCGGCACCGGGCGGGCGGACAAGATCCAGGTTCAGCACATGGTCAAGTGCCTGCTGAAACTCACCGACGATCCTCCGGCCGATGGCGCGGATGCGGCGGCCATTGCCCTCTGTCATGCCTTTCGCCGCACCTCGCTGATGGGGGCCTGCGAGAGCGGGGGCCTAAGTGAGCAGCAGCGCGAGAACATGCGCCTTTTGGCCCAGTCGCGCTTCCGCCGCCGCAGCCGATGATCCAGCGAGGCAGGCCATGATCGGACGGCTCAAGGGCCAGCTCATCAGCAAGCAGCCGCCATGGCTGCTGGTGGACGTGAACGGTGTCGGCTACGAGGTTGAGGTCCCGCTGTCCACCTGCTTCGATCTGCCCGCCACGGGCCAGGAGGTCGTGCTTTTGATCCACACCGTGGTGCGTGAGGACGCTTTCCTGCTGTATGGTTTCCGGCGCGAGGCCGAGCGGCGGCTGTTCCGCGAGCTTCTAAAGGTGACGGGGGTGGGGGCCAAGCTCGCCCTGGCCATCCTCTCCGGTATGAACGCGCAGGAATTTGCCGACGCGGTGCGCCGCAACGAGGTCTCCACCCTGGTCCGTCTGCCCGGCATTGGGCGCAAGACCGCCGAGCGCCTGATCATCGAGATGCGCGACCGGCTGGGTGAAGAGCTGGAGGGCGTCGTCTCCGGCGGAACGGCCCCTGCCGGATACAGCGCGCTCGAAGAGGCCATCACGGCCCTCGAGGCGCTGGGCTACAAGCCCGCCGAGGCCGCCCGCATGGTGCGCGCGGTGCCGGACGCAGCCACCCTCCCGGCGGGCGAGATTATCCGCGCGGCCCTCAAGCAGGCGGTGAAGTGATATGAGCCGCGAGCGCATTGTCATGACGACCCCGGAGCATGGCGAGGAGGCTATCGACCGCGCTATCCGCCCCAAGCGGCTGGCCGACTACATCGGTCAGCCCGCGGTGCGTGAGCAGCTGGAGATCTTCATCCCCGCAGCTCGCGCGCGCGGTGAGGCGCTCGACCATATGCTGATCTTCGGTCCGCCGGGCCTCGGTAAGACCACCCTGGCGCACATCATCGCCAACGAGATGGGCGTGGCCCTGCGCCAGACCTCCGGCCCGGTGCTGGAACGCCCGGGGGATCTCGCCGCCCTGCTCACCAACCTTGAGCAGGGCGATGTGCTGTTCATTGATGAGATCCACCGGCTCTCGCCGGTGGTGGAGGAGATCCTCTATCCGGCGATGGAGGACTACCAGATCGACATCATGATCGGCGAGGGGCCGGCAGCCCGTTCAATCAAGCTCGACCTGCCACCCTTCACTCTGATTGGCGCCACCACCCGCGCGGGCATGCTGACCAACCCGCTACGTGATCGCTTCGGCATCATCCAGCGCTTGGAGTTCTATAGGGTGGAGGATTTGGCCGCCATTGTACGCCGTTCCGCGCGCCTGCTCGGCGTGGCGATGGAGGAGGCGGGCGCGGTCGAAATTGCCCGCCGCGCGCGCGGTACCCCGCGCATTGCTAACCGTCTGCTGCGACGGGTGCGTGATTATGCCGAGGTCAAGGCTGGTGGGGTGATCACCTCGGAGGTGGCGGATGCGGCCCTGAACATGCTCAAGGTCGATGCCCTGGGGCTCGATCACCAAGACCACCGCCTGTTGCGCACCCTGATGGAGAAGTTCGACGGCGGGCCGGTGGGCCTCGACAATCTTGCTGCCGCGATTGGTGAGGCGCGCGATACCATCGAGGACGTGCTGGAACCCTACCTGATCCAGCAGGGCTTTATCCTCCGCACACCGCGCGGGCGCATGGCCACCCCGCTGGCCTACCGCCACTTCGGCCTTAAGCCGCCAAGCCGCGCGGAGGTTCTACAAGCTGAGTTTCAGGATTTCGTGGCGGATGAGTGAATTCATCTGGCCGGTGCGGGTCTACTACGAGGACACCGATGCCGGTGGTGTGGTGTTCTACGCCAACTATCTGAAGTTCTTCGAGCGCGCGCGTACCGAAATGTTGCGTGCCCATGGCCTCTCGCAGCAGGAACTGCTTGAAAATAAAGGTCTTGTGTTTGTGGTCCGCCGCCTGCATGTAGAATATCGCCAGTCTGCGCGGTTGGATGATCTGCTCGAGATCAGCGCGCGCCCAAGGCTTGCGGGCCGAGCGCGCCTGGTGTTCGAGCAGGAAGCTCGCCGCGCCTCAGACCGGAGTGTCCTAAGTCACGGTGAGGCTGAAATCGTCTGCGTGACCGCCGACAGCTTCCGGCCCCAGCCCTTACCCCCATGCATCCTGGAGATCCTATCGTCGTGACTACGACGCCTGACATGTCCATCATCGGCCTGATTGCCGGCGCAAGTCCCTTGGTGCAGGGCGTCATGCTGCTTTTGCTGATGGCCTCCATCGTCTCGTGGATGATCATCTTCCACAAATACGCCCAGATGAAGCGCGCCCGTGCCGAGATTGATGCCTTCGAGGAACGCTTCTGGTCAGGTGTGAACCTGTCCGAGTTCTACAATGCCCTGACTCGTGATAACCGCCCGCTTACCGGCATGGCCGCCCTGTTCGAGGCAGGGTTCCGCGAGTTCGCCCGCCTGCGGCGCCAGGATGCCTGGCATGACCCCTCCCTGCTGCTCGAAGGCGCGCAGCGCGGCATGAAGGTCGCCATGACCCGCGAGATAGACCGCCTGGAAGAACACCTGCCGGTGCTGGCCACCATCGGCTCCATCAGTCCCTATGTTGGTCTGTTCGGGACCGTGTGGGGGATCATGAGCTCCTTCATGGGCCTGGCGCATGCGGGCAACACCACCCTGCAGGCGGTCGCGCCGGGCATTGCCGAGGCGCTGGTCGCCACCGCTATGGGCCTGTTCGCCGCCATCCCGGCGGTGGTGGCCTACAACCGTTACAGCAATGACGTGGACCGTCTTTTCAACCGCTTGGAGGGCTTCCAGGAGGAGTTCCTGAGCCTGCTCCATCGGCAAGGCGCTGCGCGCGCCGCCAGCAACAACTGACATGGGCGCCTCCATGACCCCACGTAGCGGGCGCCGAGGTCGGCGCGTGGTGGCTGAGATCAACGTCGTCCCCTACATCGACGTCATGCTGGTGTTGCTCATCATTTTCATGGTGACCGCACCGATGCTGCAGCAGGGGATCGAGGTTGAGACGCCCAAGACCGCCTCCGAGACCCTGCCGAGCAACAAAGAACCGCCGGTGGTGGTCAGCGTGGACAAGGAGGGGGTGTTCTATTTGAACATTGCCGACAATCCGAATGCGGCCATCCAGCCTGAGCTGATTCAGGCGCGCATCGCGGCCTACCGCAAACTCAAGCCTGAGGTGCCCGTGCTGGTCAAAGGGGATGCCAGTGTGCCTTATCAGAAGGTCATCGAGGCCATGGCTCTGGTCAAGAATGCTGGGGTGGACAAGGTGGGGCTGGTCACCGAATCGTCGACCAAGGGGAAGTGAGTCATGTTTGCCGCGATCAAGCGCATGTCTCGCGCCCTGGCCTTTTCGATCCTGCTGCATCTTCTCATCTTGGCCATTGTGCTTATTTCCTTCAATTGGACGCATGAGGCCGAAAGCACCCCGGCCGCCTCGGGCGAGCCCGAACCGATCCGGGCGACCATGGTGGATGCCGCCACCATCGAGGCCGAGATGAACAAACTCAAGGCCGCTGAAGAGGCGCGCGAACGCGCTGAACGCAAGCGGCAGGCTGAGATCGAGCGCAGGCAACTTGAGGCTGAGCGCCGTGTCGAAGAGATGCAGCGTCAAGCAGCGGAGGCCGAACGTCGTCAGCTCGAGGCCCAGCGCAAAGCCGCGGAGGCGGAACGGCAGGCCCGTGAGCAGGCCGAGATTGCCCTGCGTAAGCAGATAGAGGTCGAGGCTCAGGCCAAGGCGCTCGTGGAGGCTAAGCGCAAGGCCGCGGAGGTGGAACGGCAGGCCCGCGAGCAGGCGGAGATTGCCCTGCGTAAGCAGAAAGAGGTCGAGGCGCAGGCCAAGGCGCTCGAGGAGGCCAAGCGCAAGGCCGCCGAGGAGGCGAAGCTGCAAGAACAGAAGCGTCTGGCTGAGATCGAGGCCGCGAAGAAGGCCGAGGCGGCCAAGGTCCAGGAGGATGCCAAACGCAAGGCGGAGCTCGAAGCTAAGTTGAAGACCGAGGCAGCAGCGGCGCTCAAGGCCAAAGCGCAGGAGGAGGCGGCGGCACGGCAGAAGGCGGAAGCTGAACAACGTCGCAAGGCCGAACTCGCCGCCCAGCTCGCTGCAGAAGAGAATGCGGCCGCCAATGCGGCAAATGCCCGCCGCCTGGCGGGCCTGAAGGATCAGTACATCGCCGCGATTCGCGCCAAGGTTGAGCGCAACTGGCTCAAGCCGCCCTCCGCCATGCCGGGGATGAGCTGCAAGGTGCGCGTCATCCAGATGCCGGGCGGCATGGTGATGGATGTGCGCGTGGAACAGTGCACCGGCGATGAGCTCTTCAAGCGCTCGGTGATCCACGCGGTGGAGAAATCCAGCCCACTGCCGTCGCCGCCCGATCCCGCCCTGTTCGAGCGTGAACTGGAGTTTACCTTCAAACCTGAATGACCCCCGCCGAGGTCCGTGCCATGACCCGATTTATCCTCAAGCTTTTGGCCCTGTTGACCGTCCTGTTCGCAGCCCTGCCGGCCCGTGCGGCGCTGCAGATCGACATCACCCAGGGTACCGATGGCACCATCCCCATCGCCGTAGTACCCTTTGGTGGCGGTGCGCCCGAGGATGTGGCCCAGATCGTCAGCAACGACCTGGCCCGCAGCGGTCAGTTCAACACCTTGGCCCCCACCGCTATGCCCGAGCTGCCGATCGACCCGCAGCAGGTCAACTTTGGCGCTTGGCGCGCGGCCAGGCGCGATTATGTGGTGGTCGGTCGTGTCCGCCCCGACGGTGCGAGGTATGCCATCGAGTTCTACCTGCTCGACGTCAACAAGGGTGGGCAAATCACTGCTATGAGTGTTGCGGCTAGCCGTGCTGAACTGCGCATGGGGGCGCACCGCGTGGCTGACATCATCTACGAGGCTATCCTCGGCATCAAAGGTGCGTTTGCCACCCGCATCGCCTATGTCACCGAGTCCGGGGTGGCGCCTTACCGCACCTACGGGCTCGAGGTGGCAGACAGCGATGGTTTCAATCCGCAGACCGTGCTCGAGTCGCGCGAGCCCATTATGTCCCCCGCCTGGTCGCCTGATGGCCGTCGGCTCGCCTACGTCTCATTCGAAACCCGGCGTGCGGCGATCTACGTGCAGGACCTCTACACCGGTCAACGTGAGCGCGTGGCCAGCTTCCCTGGCATCAATGGCTCGCCGAGCTGGTCGCCGGATGGCGGTCGCCTGGCTCTGACTCTTTCTAAGGACGGCAATCCCGAGATCTATATCCTGGATCTCGCCACCCGTCAGGTTCAGCGCGTGACCAACAGCAGTGCCATCGATACCGAGGCCACCTGGCTGCCGGATGGCAGTGGACTCGTGTTCACTTCCGACCGGGGGGGGCGTCCACAGACCTACCAGGTGAGCGCGGATGGTGGGACACCCCGGCGTCTGACCTTCGATGGCGCCTACAACGCCCGCCCCTCCGTCTCTGCCGACGGTCGTTACCTGACCACCGTGCAGGGATGTGACGGAGGCTTCTGCATCGCCGTACTCGACTTCAAGACCGGTGCTTCGCGCGTACTCACCAAGGGGCCCATGGACGAGGCACCGAGTTTCGCGCCCAACGGCGGTATGTTGCTGTACGCAGCCAGCGAGGGTGGGCGTTCGGTGCTCAAGGTTGTGTCCGTCGAAGGACGGGCCAATACCCGTCTGAGCTTCCAGCAGGGCAAGGTGCGTGACCCGGCCTGGGGGCCGTTCCGTCCATGATTCGGGAGCATCGAGCCATGAAAACCACCCCAACGATTCTTTTTGCCTCCATACTCGCTACCGTGGTGGCCCCCCTGCATGCCGCACAACCGGAGTGGCGCAGTTGGGGCGGAGGTGATCCGTCGGCCTCGGCGCGTGTCGCTGATGGCGCGGTGCCGGCCTCCACGCCGTCGCAGACCATCATCAACGAGATTATGCAGCGCCAGCAGCAGCTCCAGCTCGAGCTGCGCGAGTTGCGCGATCTGGTGGAGCGTCAGGGTTATGAGATCGAGATGCTGCGCAAGGCCAATCAGGATACCTATGCGGACACCGATCGCCGACTGCGCGCCCTTGAACAGCCGCCCGCCCCTGTCCTCCCCCAAGCCGAGGTGCCCGCTGCTCCAGTCCCCCCAGTGGTTCCGCCCGCGTCCGCCGCGCCGACGGCAGCTCCTGCCGGCAACGAGCAGGCTGCCTATGATCAGGCCTTCGCCTTGCTCAAGGAGGGCAAGTACGAGCAGTCGATCAAGGCCTTCGACGCCTTCGTCAAGGCCCATCCGTCCAGCCCCTATGTGCCGAATGCCCAATACTGGTCTGGTGAGGCGCGCTATGTCCAGGGTGACCTGAAGGGCGCGATGCAGCAGTTCGAATTGGTGGTAAAGGGTGCGCCGGCCCATCCCAAGGTGCCGGATGCTCTGCTCAAGATCGGTTACATATTCTATGACCAGAAGAACTTCGCCAAGGCGCGCGAAACCCTGAACAAGGTGAAAGAGCAGTTCCCGGGCTCCCAGGCCGCCAGTCTAGCGAATCAGCGCCTCAAGCGTATGCAGCAGGAAGGCGTCTGAGGCCGTGGAGCGCATCATCAAAGGGGGCAACGAGACCCTGCGTATCAGCGAGATCTTCTATTCGCTCCAGGGGGAGTCGAGCCGGGTAGGTCTGCCCACGGTCTTCGTCCGCCTGACCGGTTGCCCCTTGCGTTGTGTTTACTGCGACACCGCCTATGCCTTCACCGGCGGCGAGACCTGGACCATCGACGCCATCCTTGCCGAGGTCGCGCGTCACAAGACTCGCACTGTCTGCGTTACGGGTGGTGAGCCCCTTGCGCAGAGGCGCTGCCTTACCCTGCTCTCGGCCTTGTGCGATGCCGGTTATAGTGTCAGTTTGGAGACCAGTGGCGCGCTCGATATCAGCGGGGTCGATGCGCGCGTCAGTCGCATCATGGATCTGAAAACGCCCGCCTCCGGCGAGGAAGCGCGTAACCTGTATGTCAATATCTCGCACCTTAAGGCGGAAGATGAGGTCAAGTTCGTTATCGCCGACCGAGCGGATTATGAATGGTCGGTGGCCAAGCTCAAGGAATACGATCTCCCCTCCCGCTGTCAGGTTCTGTTCTCGGCGGTGAACGGTCGTCTGGCCCCGGGGCAGCTGGCCGACTGGATCCTTGAGGATCACCTGCCGGTCCGCTTGCAAATCCAGCTGCACAAGATCCTGTGGCCGGAGGCCCGCGGTCGATGAGTGATGGCGTCCGCCGTGCTGTGGTCCTTGTGTCGGGCGGGCTCGATTCCGCCACTGTGCTGGCCATTGCGCGGGCCGAGGGTTATGCATGTTATGCCCTCAGCGTCGAATATGGCCAGCGTCACAGGTCGGAACTCGAGGCTGCGCGCAAGGTGGCCAGCAGCCTGGGGGTGCAGGAACACCGTATCGTCCGGGTCGATCTGGGCGGCATTGGTGGCTCGGCCCTGACCGACCCTGCCATCCCGGTTCCCGAGAAAGGGGGCACGGGCATTCCCGTGACCTACGTCCCTGCCCGCAACACCATCATGCTCTCCATCGCCCTCGGCTGGGCTGAGGTGCTGGGGGTGCAGGACATCTTTGTCGGTGTCAACGCGGTCGACTATTCGGGCTATCCTGACTGTCGTCCGGAATTCATCCAGTCCTTCGAGCAGCTGGCCAATGTCGCCACCAAGGCGGGTATCGAAGGGCGCCCGTTCTCCATCCATGCTCCGCTGATGCATATGAACAAGGCCGAGATCATCGCTTGGGGCACAGCGCTCGGGGTGGACTATGCCCAGACGATCAGCTGCTACCAAGCTGACGAAGCCGGGCGCGCTTGCGGGCGCTGCGACTCGTGCAGGCTGCGTGCTGCTGGCTTTGCGGCGGCCGGTCTTCCAGATCCTACGCGCTACGTCAAAAAAAATTCATGAGGGGACTTGCGCAGCGGAAAAGTCTGCGTATAATGCAAGCCTTGCTTGGGTCGTTAGCTCAGTCGGTAGAGCAGTTGGCTTTTAACCAATTGGTCGTAGGTTCGAATCCTACACGACCCACCAAAAAATTAGCCAGCTTGTTGACAATGATCGGCAAGATGGTAGATTGATCAACCTAATGACGCGAATCCTACTTCAGTGTGATGCGAATCGCGGTCATCAACGGAGTGTCGAGGTGAGGGTAGTTGCCTTGTTGTTGACACGGGTTGGTGATGTGCTAAGATGTAAAGCTCACTTCACTGC
>JARJMX020000210.1 GCA_029335925.2 Gammaproteobacteria bacterium | reverse complement strand
GGTGGAATAGTTCATCCGATCGCCCCAGCATCTTTAGGACGACGCCACCCTCCATGTGCAGATGGGTGCCGGGTTTGGGCGCCTTGCTGGCGCGCACGTGGGCCAGGGCTTCGTGCGCGTTCAAGAGGCGCTCGATCAGCACCTCCACCTTGCCACCACTGGCCTTCTGGCCGTGCAGCCGCGCTGGGATGACCCGCGTGTCGTTGAATACGACCAGATCGCCGGGCTGGAGCAGGGCCGGCAGAGCGCGCACGGTAGCATCGCGCCAGGTCCCAGCTGCGCCATCCACCCCCAGCAGGCGGGCGCCGGAGCGTTCGGGCAAGGGGGTTTGGGCGATCAGTGCTTCGGGCAGATCGAAATCGAAGTCGCTGACTTTCATAAAGGAGGGCTTCATGGCGGGCGAGGATATCATGCCGCTCTTGGCCCTCGCCGCTTTGGGCATGTAGAATCAGCGTCCCTTGTGCCGGAATGGCGGAATCGGTAGACGCAGCGGACTCAAAATCCGCCGCTGGCGACAGCGTGAGGGTTCGAGTCCCTCTTCCGGCACCATCCTGTTTCTTTAAGTCTGCGGGCGGCTTAACCTGTGCCCTGATGCGATCTTGATTTCTCGTTTTTGCCTCTTTGGCTGGGAGAGCACCATGCGTTTTCGTTACCTGATCGCCTTGACTGCCTTGATGATGCCTTTGAGCGCGACCGTTGCCGCGGAGGTCAAGCCAGAGATCGCAGCAAAAGCGCATGCCAAGTCATCCAGCACGGCTAAGAAAGCGGCCAAGGCCGCCGCCGGTGCGGCTGCGGCTTACAGTGTGGCAAGTGTCGCCGCCGTCTCCAGCGCGCCGGCAGCGGAGGAAAAGAATCAGCGCTGTCTTGCCGCCATCACCGCCCACAAGCTGGACGAGGCGGAGAACCTCTGCCGCCAGGCTCTGGCTGAGGCGGAGAAATCCGCCCCCAACAGCAAGCACCATGCAACGGCGCTGAGCAACCGTGCCGCCCTGTTGGCCCAGCAAGGCAAACCGGCTGAGGCCGAGGCCGATTACAAGCGTGCACTGGCCATGTACGAATCGTCGCTGGGGCCCAACCACCTTGCCGTGGCTACCAGCGCCAGCCAGCTAGCCGGTTTTTACTACCAGAACGATCGCTATGTTGAGGCCGAGCCGCTCTACAAACGAGCCCTAGCCATCGACGAACGTGCCCTGGGGGTGGACCATCCTGAGGTGGCAAAGGACATCTACAACCTGGCCAATGTGCAGGCCCTGCTCGGCAAGCACGAAGAGGCCAACACCGCCTACAAGCGCTGCCTCTCCATCCGCGAGAAGGCCCTGGGGCCGAACGATCCCGCGGTGGCTCGGAGTCTTTCCGGGATGGGAGTGAATCTGGCCATGGCCGGTCACCTGAACGAGGCGGAGCAAAGCCTCAAGCGCGCGATGCAGATCAACGAGCAGGCCTTGGGTAGGGATCACCCCGATACCGAATACTGCCGTACCTGGCTGAACAAGATTCAGGCTCAACGCCTCTCCGCTCTCGGTCAGTAAAGCTCTTCGTCCTTCCGATGTCCACCCCCGCCATCGTCGTCCGCGGCCTAAGCAAGGTCTACGACGGCCTGCGGGTTGTGGATGGCATCGATCTGTGCGTGCCGCGCGGCATCTGCTTCGGTCTGCTTGGTCCGAACGGCGCCGGCAAGACCACCACCCTGCGCATGCTGCTCGGCCTTACCCCGCCGACCACGGGCGAGCTTGTCGTCCTCGACCTGCCCATGCCGGAGGCGGCACGTGCCATCCGCGCCAGGATCGGCATCGTGCCGCAGGCTGACACCCTCGACCCCGACTTCACCGTGGTCGAAAACCTGCGCATCTACGCCGCCTACTTCGGTCTGCCACGCCAGCTCGTCGAGGAGCGCATTGAGGATTTGCTCGAGTTCGCGCGGTTGCAGGATCGGCGCAACGCCCGCGTGGAGAGTCTCTCCGGCGGCATGAAGCGGCGCCTCACCCTGGCCCGTGCCCTGATCAACGCCCCCGAGCTGGTCGTGCTGGACGAGCCGACCACCGGCCTTGACCCGCAGGCGCGCCATCTGCTGTGGGGGCGGCTGGAGGAGCTGCGCGCGCGCGGCACCACCCTGTTGCTCACCACCCACTACATGGAGGAGGCCGAGCGGCTGTGCGACGAACTGGTGGTGATGGACCACGGCCGCCTGCTCGACCGGGGCTCGCCGCGCGAACTGATCGCCCGCCATGTCGAACCGGAGGTGATCGAGGTGCGCGGCTTACCGGTCGATGCGCCGCCGCCGTTCGACATCCCCCCCGATTGCCGCGTCGAGCGGCACGGCAGCAGCCTGGTCATCCACACCCGCGACAGTGGGGTCTGCATGGCCCAGCTCGGCGGGCGCCCTGGTCTGACCGTGTTGCATCGTCCGGCTGGCTTGGAGGACGTGTTCCTGCGCCTGACTGGGCGCGAGCTGAGGGACGGCTGATGGCCTTCGACCTGTCCATCCCCGGGGCCCTGGCCGTCTTCCGGCGCAATGCCTTGGTCTGGCGCCGGCTGTTCTGGCCCGCGCTGGTGATGAACTTCGGCGAGCCCGCGCTCTACCTGCTCGGCCTGGGGCTCGGCCTCGGCACCTTCGTCGGTACCCTGGACGGGCTGCCCTACTTAGCCTTTCTCGCCTCGGGCCTGGTCGCCTCCAGCGCCATGAACACCGCCACCTTCGAGGGCATGTATTCGGTCTACACCCGCATGGTGCCGCAGAAGACCTACGAGGCCATGCTCACCACGCCGCTGCAGATCCAGGACATCCTGCTCGGCGAGATGCTCTGGTGCGCGGCCAAATCGACCTTCAGCGCAGCGGGCATCCTGTTGGTCGCGGCCCTGCTCGGCGTGGTGCATGGCCTGGCAGCCCTGTGGGCGCTGCCGGCCGCCTTCCTCACCGGCCTGGCCTTTGCCGGGCCGGCTATCGTCATGAGCGCGCGGGCCAGCAACTACGACTTCTTTAACTACTACTTCGTCCTCGTCATCACCCCGATGCTGCTGGTGTGCGGGGTGTTTTACCCCGTCGACACATTGCCCGAGGCGATGCGCGCCCTCGTCGACTGGCTGCCGCTGACTCACGCGGTGGAGCTGATCCGCCCGCTGATCGTTGGCACCGAACCCGCTCGCCCGCTGCTCAACCTCGCTGTGCTGGCCGCCTTTGCCGTCGTAAGCTTTGCCCTCGCGGTGATCCTCGCGCGCCGTCGGCTGGTACATTGATTTCTTCCTGCACGAATCCAGTATGAACGAGGCTGGATGGGCAAGTTGGGGTATGTTCCGGCCTAGGCGCCCGCCTTCTTCCTGTGGTGGCGAAATCCCCGTCTTCAGCCGCGATCGCACGGCTGGCTTGAGGCCATCGTTTCCGCCGACCTGCGGCTTGGCATCACCGCCTGGGCCTTCCTGCAACCCGGCCTGAACCGGACGGAGTCGGGGCTCGTCCCCCTCTTCTTGTTGCCGCTGGTTTGGGTGGCCCTGCGTGCCTACCAGCGTGATGCTTATACCCTGCTCGCCGCGGTCGTGCTGCTCGCGAGCGCGCTCAACGCTGAGCGCCGCCGGGCCATGCAGGCCCTCGCCGAGCTCAATGCGCACCTTGAGGAGCGCGTCGCCGAGCGGACCTAGCTGATCGAGGCCAGCCGCATGGGGAGCCGATTCTGATGCGTGGCCCGTATGTCGATGGAGGGTAAGCAATGCGTTCTCCACGTGATTTCTGGAATGCCCGCTATACCGAGGAGGCCCTCGCCTACGGGGAAGCGCCCAATGCCTTCCTCGTGCGTGAGGTGCAGCGTCTGCCTGCAGGTGGCCACATCCTCTTACCTGGTGATGGTCAGGGCCGCAATGGCGTCTGGCTGGCGCGCCAAGGCTACACGGTCACCTGCGTTGACTGGAGCGGGGCCGGCCTTGCGCGTGCCCAAGAACTTGCCGCGCGCCACGGGGTGAGGATCCAGACCGTCTGCGCCGACCTCGCCTTGTGGGAGTGGCCAAAACACGCCTTTGACGGCGTGGTCGCCGTCCACCTGCACCTGCCGCCCGACGTCCGGCCTACCGTGCACCGGGCCATGCTGCATGCCCTGCGGCCGGGGGGCCTCCTGCTGCTGGAGGCCTTCGACCTCGAGCAGATCAACTACACAAGCGGCGGCCCGGGAAGGTTGGAGATGCTCTATTCCGCCGAGATGCTGGCAGAAGACTTCGCTGAGGGAGATATCCTGCTGCTGGAACGGGCGCAGGTGGTGCTGGACGAGGGGCCCTATCATCAGGGGCCGGCGGAGGTGGTCCGGCTCGTGGCGCAGATGCCGCCCCAGGAACCGGTCGGCTAGCCCGTCGGATTTGAGCGGCGGCTAGGTCTTGGTCCAGTCGATGTTCGCGCAAAACACCATAGGATCTCCCCGCCGGGCCGGCCTTGAAGGCCATGGACAGGGTCACGCACGGGTTGCCGCCGATGATGGAGCGATAGGATCGGCTGAGTTGAAGCTTGCCGGGCTGGGCCATGGCCCGCCGGAAGTAGTAGCGGCGCTGGCTCCACCGGGCGCCCGCCGCGTCCCGGACCGGGGCGAGGGCCGTCGCCTGGTTGAATACCAGGCGCTAGGGCTCCAGGAGCCCGCCCAGGACCTACCGTTCGAGCGCGGACAGGGTATGCATCTGGGCGTCCAGTTGGGGGATAAGCGCCTGCGGGGGCTGCATACCCGGGGCGCAGCGATCCTGGGCGCTCAACCGATGGGCGTTGAGTGTTCAAGGGGCCCATCCTTAGGGTGAGGAGCCTTGGTCAGCAAACCCCATACCCTACGTCTTGCCGTGTACCGGCATGGGGCACGCGGTGATGGGTGTTGTGCTCCGGGATGGCGACAAAGTCAGCCGCCACCGATCGCCCGCACGATCTCGACCTTGTCGCCTTCATGCAGGATGTGCGCGGCATGCTCGCCGCGCGGGACGATCTCACCGTTGACCTCGACCGCCAGCCGCTGGCCGGTCAGGCCGAGCGCATCAATCAGGGATGCGACGGTAGCCCCATCCCCGACGGTATAGCTTGCGCCATTGAGGATGATGTTCATCGTTTTAGTATCCCATGTCTTCGACCGTCACCCGCAGCACCTCGTCCAGGCTGGTGAGGCCCGCCATGACCTTGCGCAGGCCGTCCTCGCGCAGGCTGGGGCTGAACTTGCGCACGTAGGCCTCCATTTCGGCCTCGCTCGAGCCGTCGTGGATCATGCGCGCCAGGGTGGCGTCGACGGTGATCAGTTCATGAATGCCGGTACGCCCGCTGTAGGCGCGCGCGGCGCAATCGCCCTCGCGGCATGCGCGATAAAGCGTCGGAGGTCGCGTGGCATCAAGGCCCAGCATGGCGCACTCGGCCGCATCCGGGATAAAGGCCTCCCGGCACTCCGGCAGCAGTCGCCGCACGAGGCGCTGGGATACCACACCAATCAGGCTGGAGGAGAGCAGAAAGGGCTCCACGCCCATGTCGCGCAGGCGGGTGATGGCGCCGATCGCGGAGTTGGTGTGCAGGGTGGAGAGCACCAGGTGGCCGGTGAGCGAGGCCTGCACCGCGATTTGGGCCGTTTCCAGGTCGCGGATCTCACCCACCATCACCACATCCGGATCCTGACGGAGGATGGCGCGCAGGCCGCGGGCGAAGGTCATGTCCACCTTGGGGTTGACCTGGGTCTGGCCGACGCCGTCGAGGTCGTATTCAATCGGGTCCTCGACGGTGAGGATGTTGCGCTCGCGCGCATTGATGCGCGAGATCGCCGCATACAGGGTCGTGGTCTTGCCCGAGCCGGTGGGGCCGGTGACCAGCAGGATGCCGTGCGGACGGTGGATCAGTTGCTCCAGTCGCGTACGGATATGCGGAGCCATGCCAAGTCGTTCGAGGTCGAGGCGGCCAGCCTGTTTGTCGAGCAGGCGCAGGACCACCCGCTCGCCATGCGCCGAGGGGAGGGTGGAGACGCGCACGTCGACCGGGCGTCCAGCGAGCTTCAGGGCGATGCGGCCATCCTGCGGCAGGCGCTTTTCGGCAATGTCGAGCTGGGCCATGACCTTGATCCGCGAGGTGATCAGCGGAGCCACCGCGCGCGGCGGCTCGAGCACCTCGCGTAGCTGGCCGTCGACGCGAAAGCGTACCACGAGGCGGTTCTCGAAGGTTTCGATGTGGATGTCCGAGGCTTCCTCGCGGATCGCCTCGGTCAGAAGGGCGTTGATCAGGCGCACGATCGGCGCGTCGTCCTGGGCCTCCAGCAAGTCGGCTGGCTCACCTAGGCTGCTCGCGGCGCGGGCGAGATCGATCTCACCGAGCTCGCCCAGGCTGTCCATCGCCTCGCTCGAGCCGCGCTGGTAAGCACGGGCGAGCAGCTGGTCGAACGTGGCGGGATCGACCTCGCGCAGGGCGAACGGCTGCCCGATGACGCGCCGGGCCTCGCCGATGGCGGCCATGTCCGGCTGTGGGCGGTGCAGTAGCACGATCCCCTCGCCCTCGGCCTGCATCAGCAGACCGTGGCGCTTGGCGAAACCGTAGGGCAGGACGGTGGGCATCACGGGATCGCGGGCGGGGTGGCACCGCCTGGGAGGTTGATCTGGTAGCCGCTGCTTAACTCAGGCAGGAGCGGGTAGTCGCTCGGCACGGCAAAGCCGAGGGGGTTGTGCGAGAACTGGACCTGCTTTTCCCGGAAGGCGTTGTATTTCTCCGCTGTGTAGCGGTTGGCCGAGGCGCCATCGCGCAGCACGACGGGGCGGATGAAGATCATCAGGTTGCGTTTACCGCGCGTGGTGCTGCGGTACTTGAACAGCTCGCCGACCAGCGGGATGTCCCCTAACAGGGGTACCTTGCTGGCCTGGTCGTTGACCGTTTCGTCCATCAGTCCACCCAGCACGACGATGTCGCCGTCCTGTGCCTGTACCACCGTCTTCACATTACGCTTGTTGGTGATTAGCCCTGCGTCGCTTTTGGCGGTGGCGTCGATGCTCGACACCTCCTGTTCAAGCTCCAGCCGCACCGTACCCTCTGGGCTGATGGAGGGTTTGACCTTGAGCTTAACGCCGATATCCTCGCGGCTGATCGTCTGGAATGGGGTGGTCGGGGTGGTGCCCGCGCCGGTGCTGGCGTAGGATCCGGTCAGGATGGGGACGTTCTTGCCCACCACGATGCTGGCTTCTTGGTTGTCCATGGTCAACAGGCTCGGCGTGGAGAGGATGTTGTTGTTGGCATCCCCCGCCAGGGCGGAGACGATGAGGCCGAAGCGGGTGTTGCCGGAGAAATCTCCCACACCAAAGTTTATGCCATCCCCAAGATTCGCCAGCGCCGCGCCAGCGATAGCTGTACCACCGCCCGCAGCCGCGCTGGTGATGGCGGAGAGTAGGCCATTGAAACTGACCACCCCCGCCGGCTGGGTGCTGTCTTGCCCAAGGGCGGCCATCTGCACCCCCAGCTTACGCGAGAAGTCATCCGAGACTTCGGCAATAATGGCCTCCACCAGCACCTGGGCGCGGCGTATGTCAAGCTGTTTGATGATCGATTCGAGCTCGCGCATGACATTGGGCGGTGCGGTGATGACCAGGGCGTTGGTCGCCTCGTCGGCGATCACGATCGCATCCTGCCGTCCACCAATCCCGACCAGGCCCGCATTCACGGTACCGCCGCCCACGTTCGTGCTGCTGGTGGCTGTCGCGCCCATCCCGCCGCCAAGGCCGGAGGAAGCGCCCAGTGGGGTCGTACTGCCTTCGCGCGCCACCGGCCGTTGGCTACCCTGGAGGATGGGTACGAGGTCGCGGGCACGGGCGTAGTTCAGGTAAAACACCTGGGTGTTACCGGCGCGCTCTAGTGGGGTGTCCAGGTACACCACCACCGCGCGCAGCTTCTCGCGCTCGGCCTTGTCGCCGGAGAGCAGCACGCTGTTGGTGCGATCGTCAGCGGCGAAACTGGCCATGGTGCGGCTGTCCGTGCCTGGGGCAGCCCCGGGTGCCGCGGCACCGCTTGGGCTCATGCGACTGCGCAACTGAGTCAGGGTCTTGACGACGTCCGTGGCCGAGGCGTGTTTGAGGCGGATGGTTTCGATCTCATCCGAACCCGGGTGATCGACCCGCGCGAGAATGTCCTTCATCCGCGCCACGTTGCCGGCGCGATCGGTGAGGATCAGACTGTTGGATTCAGGATGCACCGACAGCGCGGCTTGCTGCGGCATCAGCTGGCGCAGTGCGGTGAGCAGGGGGGCGGCCTGCACGTGGCGCAGGGTGACCACTTCCGTCACCAACTCGTCGGCTCCGCGCGCGGCACTCACGGGCCCCACCTCCACGCCGTCCTGCTTGGCGTTCACGTCCGGCACGATCTTGATCACCTCGCCCTTGGGCACCGCGGCAAAGCCGTGCACCTGCAGCACCGACAGGAACACGTTGTACAGCTCCTCCGGTGGCATGGGTTTGGCCGAAATCAGGTTAACCTTGGCTTTCACCCGCGGGTCGACGATGAAGTTCTTGCCGGTCGCTTCGGACACGGTGGCAATCAGGGCCTCGAGGTCGGCATCACGCAGGTTGAGGGTTACCATGCCGTTGCCAGCCGGGACACTGCCTGGAGCCTCCACTGCATAGAGCGGCGGCTTGAGGGCAAGCAGCGCGAGGACCGCGAGAATCATCGGAGAGCGTCGCATGGCCTAGTTCATCCGTTCAAATCGATCCGAAGCGGCGTTTCGATGCCGTGGCGTAGCACGACGATATCCAGCGCGACTGCGTTGCGCAGGTCGTTCATCAGTCCCGCGATGTCCGGCATCTCGAGCAGCGAGCGACCGTTGACACGGAGTACGACGTCCTCCGACTCCAGCCCCGCGCGCTGCAGCAGGGTAGGGTCGTGCAGGGCGTGGATGCGGTAGCCGCGCACTTGTCCCGCCTCCATCACCGGCTCCAGGCGAAAGTGCCTGGCCAGTTCGGCGGGCGAGGACTGCAACAGCGCACGCAGGCTTCCCGTGGCGGTGGCCTTGGGGGGCGATGCGGGCTCGGCCCCTAAGGGCAGCGTCTCCTTGGGTAGGGCCAGGCGCTCCAGGGCACCGGCCCGCTCCAGCAGCACATGGTCGGGCAGCACGGCGCGCAGGATGGCGCCGCCTGGCAGAGGGTCACCCACGCGAAAGACTCGCTCTGCCTGACCGCTGGCCGTGATCAGCGCCAGCCCCTGGCCGGCCAGCACCCCGCGCAGGAGCAGCGGCAGGCGGGTGTCCTGCGCGGAGCCACCATCAATCACCGGCGGTTGCCCCCACGGGGCGGCGGCGTTGATGGTCTCGGCCAGCTTCGGAGGCTGGGCCATAGACGGCCCATGCTCGGGTCCTGCGGACTGGCTTGGGGCAGGCGCGAGGGGGGCGGGGAGAAGCTGCCAGGTCCATTGCGCCACCGTCCAGGCCAGCCAGCCCAAAGCCGCGGTCATGGCCAGGGGGCGTGACCAGCGGACGGCGAGGGAAGCGAGGGCGCGGGGCTGAAAATCCATAAACCGCCATTTTATGCGAGGGATCATGACCACGCCATCAATATCCGGCGCGTTCAGCGCGCCGCTGGGTGGATCGGAGCCGGAGGGGCTTGGCGCTAACATGGACGCTGGTTCATTTCCGGATGCGTTTTCATGCCCGCTGAAGCTTCTTTCATCGCTGCCTTTCTTGTCGGCCTGCTCGGCGGGGTGCACTGCGTTGGCATGTGCGGCGGCATCGTCGGCGCGCTGACTTTCGGCCTGCCGGCCGATGTGCGTGCCTCCCCCGCACGGGTGTTCCCCTATCTGCTGGCCTACAACCTGGCGCGCATCAGCGCCTATATCCTGGCCGGCGCGCTCATGGGTGGGCTGGGTTCACTGGCCATGGACCTTGTGGCGTTCAATGCCGCGCAGCAGGTGTTGCAGGTGCTGGCCGGCCTGTTCATGGTCATGCTCGGCCTGTACCTGGCCGGTTGGTGGGCGGGGCTTGCCCGGGTCGAGCAGGCCGGCGGGGTGATCTGGCGGCGCATCGAGCCCTTCGCCCGCCGTCTCCTGCCGGTACGCTCGCCGCGCCAGGCGTTGTTGCTCGGTTTCCTGTGGGGCTGGCTGCCCTGCGGTCTGGTCTATAGCACGCTGATCTGGGCGTTGGCCTCGGGCAGTCCCGCGCAGGGCGCCTTGCTGCTGCTGGGCTTCGGTCTTGGTACCCTGCCCAACCTGCTGCTGATGGGCGTGTTTGCCGCCCAGCTCGGACGCTTCCTGCGCAAGCCCGTGGTCCGCTCACTCGCGGGCGGCGCGGTGGTACTGTTCGGCGTGTATACCGCCTTCCTGCCGCTTAGCCATTTTTCTGTCTAAAATCTTCATGCCGACATTGGAAATTTTGATTTCCAATACAGGGCTGGCTGGTAAAAGCTGGTACGCGCATTAGTGTTTTCTAATGCATAGTCATTGGATTCAGTAACCAAAGGAAGATCACGTGAAGAAGAAGATTCTCGCTATTGCCGTTGTCGCCGTTTTCGGCGCCATGACTATGGGCCCCGTGCTGGCCGGTGAAGTCGATGTCTCCAAG
>JARJMX020000200.1 GCA_029335925.2 Gammaproteobacteria bacterium | reverse complement strand
GTCTCGGGGGCGGCAACCGCCGTCATCCCGGCTTCCCGACCATGGCCGCGCGCGTCAGGCACGACCATGCCGAGCGAGATGATCATGCGCATGGCATCCTCAACGCCCATGTCGAGCTCGACCACCTCATCCCTGGTCACGAAGATGACATAGCCGGAGGTCGGATTCGGCGCAGTGGGCACATAGACCGTCAACATCTCGTTGGCCGTCTTCTCCTGCACCTCGCCGACCGGATCCCCCGCAAGGAAGGCCAGGGTCCACAGGCCCTTGCTCGGATACTCCACCAAGAGCACCTAGCGGAAGGCCCGTGAATCACTGGAGAGGAAGGTGTGCATCAGCTGCTTGACTGCCGAATAGATCGAGCGCACCAGCGGGATGCGGTCGAGCATACCCTCCCACAGGCTAACGAGGCGGCGGCCAAGGAAGTTGGCCGCGATCAGGCCAGTGACCAGCAGCACCACCAAGGCGAGGATCACCCCGAGGCCCGGGATGTGGATGCCAAGCCAGGCCTCCGGCCGATAGGCCGAAGGCAGGAGCACCAGCGTGCGGTCCATAATCTGCACCAGGCTGATCACCACCCACCTGGTAATGACCAGCGGCACCGCGACCAGATGACCGGCGACGAGATAGCGGCGCAGGGTGGCCAGCAGGCTACGCGCATGACCGGTCGGCTGTTCGGATTCAGCGGCTGAGGGGGAGGGATCACTCATGGCGTACACCGTCGTTTGGTAGGCTGTTTATCATCTTAACCCATCGGGCGTCTCCCTTCCCCGGTTTCACTTTGCCCACCCAAGTTGACAGAATGCCGCCTTGGACATCTGAATGGTCCAAAGCCCCCCTTATCCAACCTTATCCCACCAGGAACGCTCCTCCATGCCCTCCTCCCGTACCCTTCTGATCACCGGCTGCTCATCCGGCATCGGCGAAAGCGCCGCTCGAGCCTTGCGCATCCGCGGCTGGCGAGTGTTTGCCAGCGCACGCAAGCCCGAGGATGTGGCGCGCCTGGAGCACGAGGGGTTCGAGGCGGTCCGGCTGGACCTGGACGACTCCGCCTCGATCCAGGCCGCGGTGGATGAGTTGCTGGGGCGCACTGGCGGCACCCTGGATGCGCTGTTCAATAACGGTGCCTGGGGCCTTCCCGGGGCGGTGGAGGACCTCTCCCGCGATGCCCTGCGCGCCCAGTTTGAGACCGCCTTGTTTGGCTGGGTGGAGCTGACCAACCTGATCATCCCCGTCATGCGTCGCCAAGGAGCGGGGCGCATCGTGCAGTGCAGCTCGGTGCTTGGCTACGCCGCCTTTCCCTACCGCGGCGCCTACAACGCTGCCAAGTTCGCCCTTGAGGGGATCACCGATACCCTGCGCATGGAACTCTCCGGCACGGGCATCCACGTGAGTCTGATCGAACCAGGCCCGATCTCCACCCGCTTTCGCGCCAACGCCCTCACCGCCTTCCAGCGCTGGATCCGCATTGAGGGCAGCGCACACGAGGCCCAGTACCGCCGTCAGCTCGAACGACTGACCCAAGAAGGGCCGACCGCCCCCTTCACCCTGCCCCCTGAGGCGGTAGTGAAAAGGCTCATCCACGCCCTGGAGAGTCCCCGCCCCAAACCACGCTACCCGGTCACCGTCCCCGCGGTGGCCTTCTACTGGCTCAAGCGCGTATTGCCCATCCGCATCATGGATCGCCTACTCATCGCCGCCTCCGGCGGGGGCAAACGCTGATGCATGCTTGGCCGCCGCTGTACACGGTGCGGATATCCTCCCGCGCCAAGCGCCTGCTGCTGCGCTTTCACCCCGAGAAGGGGCCGGAGATCATCAGCCCCACCCGGCTGAGCGCACGCCAGGTGGGCGATGTGCTCGAACACCATCGCACCTGGATCGAGCGCCATCTCCCAAACCTGCGCACCTGGCCCGAGGACAGCCTGCCCGAATCCATCGACCTGCCCGCTGTGGGCCAGCGCTGGGGCCTGACCCATGTTCCCGACACACCAGCCAGCCACCTGCATGCCGACGCCCAGCGTTGGCATCTGACCCTGCACGGTTCCCCGCCCCTGCTCTGGCCCCTGCTCGGACGCTGGCTGCTCATCAGGCCAAGCTCCATCTGCCGCCAAGACTGCTCGAGCATGCCCGCCAGCAGGGTCTGCACCCCTCCAGGGTAAGCGTGCGCAAGACCGACGTCTGCCTGCCGGGCTGGCCGCCGCTCATCCAATGACAAGGCCCGCGCGAGGCGGGCCGGGTCAGAACACAGCGGGGGCGGGTGAGGGGTCAACCGCAGGCTTGCTGCTTCTCGAACAGGTCCAGCGCCTTCTTGACCTCAGCGATGTAGGTCATGGCCGGGCCACCGCCCATCAGGATCGCCACCTTGCACACGTCGATGATCTCGGCATGGGTCACCCCGGCCTGCAGCGCCTTGTTGACGTGGATGCCGATGCAATAGCTGCAGCGCGCGGTGATCGCCATGCCAAGGGCAATCAACTCCTTGGTGCGCGTATCCAGCGCACCGTCGCACAGCACCTGGTTCATGAAGCCGTTGAAGGCCTGCATGACCTCCGCGGCCTCGTTCATCATCATGGCATAGCCCTCTTTGAAGTCGTGCATCGTCTGGCTCATGTCGCTCATGGCATCCTCCTCATGGTTGTCGGGCAGGACCGATACTGGCAGCCCACGGTGTAGGACGTGTGACGATTTCAGCTCAGACCGCAAACACCCCCTCCACAACCGCTGCCGGACATACAGGGCGGGAGCGAGGGATTCTTCAGCGCCGCGCTGCTCACCAGCGCCCCACCGCTGATTAGGCGCTCGACCGGGGCATCGGGCGGTGTATCCCCCGGCTCGATTCCGGCACGTGCGCATAACTCTCCCCAGGTGGCAATGGATTCATGCATGCCATGACGCACCTCCAAAACACGGCCATTGGCCGGACAACGATAGTCGTAGCTTGGCATGGTCAACCTCCTCATCAGTGACTGCTTCACTATGCGCACCCGCTCGGCCAACATCAACCGGGCGACACAAGGCTGTCACTTTCGGCAGCGAGCATGAGGGGCATCCCCACCATCCTGCCGCCACCATGACGCCCCTGCCCCATGCCGCCGGATTGCTCGAGCAGGTCTGCGCCCTGCGCGATGAGGGCCTAAGACTCGAACAGGAGCTAGCCTCAACGCTGGAAAGCATACATCCCAGCGTACGCCCGAGCGCGCGCAACCTGCTGCATTACCTTGCCCTGCGTCGGCACG
>JARJMX020000198.1 GCA_029335925.2 Gammaproteobacteria bacterium | reverse complement strand
GCTCGGCCTCATCCGCGCTATCGATCGGGGAAGATCGGCTGTGTCATGGTGGCAGTGCAGCCTATGACCTCAGTATTTTACTGGCTCTGAATAGATCAGAGCTTCCCTAAATGGATATCTTCGACCCTCATCAACCAAACGATCGAAAAGCTTAGGGTAGGTAATGCATGAAAGCTCTGGTCGTCGGCGGTGCTGGCTACATCGGCTCCCACATGGTGAAGCACCTCTGCCGTTCGGGTGTGCAGGTGACGGTGCTGGACAATCTGTCCAGCGGCTATCGCGAAGCGGTGGTGGCTAGCGCTGAACTCGTCGTTGGCTCGGCGGCGGATGCGAATTTGTTAGCCTCGCTTTTTGCGAGGCACCGTTTCGACGCGGTGTTGCATTTCGCCTCGTTCATTCAGGTGGGCGAGTCGGTCGCAGACCCTGCCAAATATTACGCCAATAATGTTGCAACCACGCTCACCTTGCTTGATGCGATGCGTCAGGCGGACGTGCGCCACTTTATCTTCTCTTCGACGGCGGCTGTGTATGGCGAACCGTCTTATGTGCCGATCGACGAGACCCATTCGAAGAACCCGATCAGCCCCTATGGCCGCAGCAAATGGATAGTGGAGCAGGTGCTGGAGGATTATGACCGCGCTTATGGGTTGAAATCCGTATGTTTGCGCTATTTCAATGCGGCAGGGGCCGACCCGGAAAAGGAGCTCGGTGAACGGCATGTACCGGAGACGCATCTGATCCCGCTAGTGCTGCAGGCCGCCTCGGGACGACGCGAGGCGATTTCGGTGTTTGGTACGGACTATGATACGCCGGACGGCACCTGCATCCGCGATTACATCCATGTGGCCGACCTGTGCGATGCTCACGCGCTGGCATTGGATTATTTACTCGCCGGTGGCGCGAGCATGCGCTTCAATCTGGGCAATGGCCAGGGTTTTTCAGTGCAGGAGGTGATCGATACGGCGCGGCGCATCACCGGACGGAAAATAGCCGTGCGTTACGAGGCACGTCGTCCGGGCGACCCGGCACGGCTGGTGGCGGATAGCCGCCTTGCGCGGGACGTGCTA
The DNA here is from genome assembly GCA_029335925.2 of Gammaproteobacteria bacterium. GTDB lineage: Bacteria > Pseudomonadota > Gammaproteobacteria > Halothiobacillales > Halothiobacillaceae > Thiofaba. The sequence continues at coordinate 13,945 of JARJMX020000198.1, read as the reverse complement.
GGCTGGAAGCCAAAACGGGCCGAGTTGACATCGATCATTGCGGATGCGTGGGGTTGGGAGCAAAAATGGCCGTGGTGATCTCCTCTGCATGATGTGCAGAGCTGACCTAAGAGAACCGACTTTAGAAGATAGAAGATATTCTAAGTATCCGATAGTAAGGAAGCTCTGATCTATTCAGAGCCAGTACAATACTGAGGTCATAGGCTGCACTGCCACCATGACACAGCCGATCTTCCCCGATCGATAGCGCGGATGAGGCCGAGCAGTCCTTCCACCACCGGCTCGGCATCCGCCCAGCGCCGCCTCTCCGCCGGGCGGAGCGCGGCCAATTTGGCAAGGATGGTGGCCGTCATTTTTGGGCCGAAGCCATACAGGGCCTGTAGTTGTCCCGCCTCGGCGGCCGCGCGCAGCTTGTCTAGGCTGTCGATACCAAGCTTGTGAGCACATGCATACGCTTCAGCTCCAGCCCGCACACATGCAGTAGGTCGGCGAGGTGCTCGAGCAGTTTGCACTTCAGACGATCCCAAGCGGCGCCACGCGCCGATTCGTCTTGACCGCGAAGGAGGACTCAAGCCCGTCAAACGTCCGCGCAAGCCCAAAGGCGCGGGCCTTCCAGTGATCACTTGTCTGGCTACCAATACCATCGAGCGTATCCGCGACGGCCTCGGGCGCAACCGGGTGACCTCGCCGCCTTCAACCAAATTACCGACGGCCTTGTCTTCTATAACACTCCACGCTCATACCACGCCTTCAAAGATCAATCCCCTCTACCATTCCTCCTTACCCAATAAAACCCGAGTGCCAAAGGTACTGGACTCATACACCGCCTTGACACCCCTCGCCCCGGCAGGGCAATCTCTGGCACTCTCATGCCACGAGTGCCAACCATCCGCGCAATGAGTCGCCCCCCCCTCAACGAACGTGCCCAGCAACTGCTAAAGGCCCTCATCGAGCGTTACATCAGCGAAGGCGTGCCCGTAGGCTCTCGCACCCTGTCGCAGACCACCCCCTTCAGCCTCAGCCCGGCCACTATCCGCAACGTGATGGCTGACCTGGAGGCGATGGGGCTGATCCATGCACCGCACACCTCCGCCGGGCGAGTGCCAACCATCCAGGGCTATCGCCTATTCATCAACCAGCTGCTGACTGTGCGCAGCCTGGACGAGGACCAGGTGGACTTCCTTACTAACGAACTACGTCAGGCCAGCAGTTCGCGTCAGCAATTGATTGAGACTGCTTCGCACTTACTCTCCCATCTGAGCCGCTATGCTGGCCTGGTCACCGTGCCCCGCCGCGCGCACGCACGTCTGAGCCAGATCGAGTTTATCCCGCTCTCCGGCCGACGCGTGCTGGCCATCCTGGTGATGGACGACGGCGAGGTGCAGAACCGGGTACTTCCGGTCAGCCGGGACTATTCCAGCAGTGAGCTGCGCAAGTACAGCGCCCTGCTCTCCGAGCAGCTGGCGGGCCAAGAGGCTGCCCGGGTGCGCGAGGCCCTGCTGACCGAGATGGACAAGGTGCGCCGTGACCTCAACACCCTCATGCTGGAGGCCATCCAGCTCACTGAACAGGCTCTCGATGCCGCTACGCCCGAGCCGGATCTCGTCATCAGTGGCCAGGCCAATTTGGTGGGGCTGGAGGACATGAGCAATCTTGAGCGCATGAAACGCCTGTTCGAGGCCTTCGAGACCAAGCGCGAAATCCTCCACCTGCTCGACCAGTCCGAGCGTGCGGAGGGCGTGCAGATCTTTATCGGTGGCGAATCGGGCTATGATCCCTTCGAAGGCTGTAGCCTGATCACCGCACCCTACTACGAACAGGGCCGGGTGGTCGGTTACCTTGGCGTCATCGGCCCCACCCGCATGCCCTATGATCGGGTGATCCCCTTGGTGGATATTACCGCCCGCCTGCTGGGGGCGGCCATGAGTCCCGGCCTTGAAATTGAAGACTGAAGCTCAAAACTTAGTTTTCATAATTCACAACTATCCGTATCAGGAGACAACGCGTGAGCCAGGACACCCAACCCACCCCGGAATCTCACGAAGAAGTAGAGCAAGCCCCCGAGCTGCTGCCGGATGACTCCATCCAGGCCTTGCTTGAAGACGCGCGCAACAAGGCCGACGAGCACTGGAACGAAGTGCTGCGGCTGCGCGCGGAGATGGATAACCTGCGCAAACGTACCGAGCGCGATATCGACAACGCGCGTAAATATGCCCTAGAAAAGTTCATCGAATCCCTGCTCGGGGTCGCCGACAGTCTGGATCTCGGCCTTAAGGCCTGCCAGGAAGCCACCGATCTCGCCTCCCTAAAGCAGGGTACCCAGATGATGCATAACCAGTTCTTTCAAACCCTCGAGCGCTTCGGCGTCAAGCCGATCGACCCGCTGGGCGAACCCTTCAATCCGGACCTGCACCAAGCCATTGCCATGCAGCCGGCCGAGGGCGAATCCAACCGCGTCATCCAGGTGCTGCAAAAGGGCTATCAGCTAAACGACCGCTTATTGCGCCCGGCGCTAGTCATCGTTTCCCAGTGAGTCGCTCTTGAAACGCCAACCCGCGCCCCTACCATCAAACCAACCGAAAAGACTGTAGGAGCTGCGCCCCGCCGTGATATCCCGCGCAAGGCGTGGCGGGGCCCAACTCCTCACCCAACTCAACGCTTTCACTTTAGGAGCACCGCATCATGGGCAAAATCATTGGTATCGACCTTGGCACCACCAACTCCTGCGTCGCCATCATGGAAGGCGGCCAACCCAAGGTCATCGAAAACTCCGAGGGTGCACGCACCACCCCCTCCGTCGTGGCTTTCACCAAAGATGGTGAAGTCTTGGTGGGTCAGCCCGCCAAGCGCCAGGCGATTACCAACCCGAAGAACACCCTGTACGCCGTCAAGCGCCTGATCGGCCGCCGCTTCGAGGAAGAGGCGGTACAGAAGGACATTAAGCTGATGCCCTATAAGATCGTTCGTGCCGACAACGGCGACGCTTGGGTCGAGGTCAATGGCAAAAAAATGGCCCCGCCCGAGATTTCCGCACGCGTTCTGATGAAGATCAAAAAGGACGTGGAGGCCTACCTGGGCGAGCCTGTGACCGAGGCGGTCATTACTGTCCCGGCCTACTTCAACGACAGCCAGCGCCAAGCCACCAAAGATGCCGGCCGCATCGCGGGGCTCGAGGTCAAGCGCATCATCAACGAGCCGACCGCGGCCGCGCTGGCCTACGGCCTGGATAAAGCGCAGTCCAAGGACATGAAGATCGCCGTGTATGATCTTGGCGGCGGCACCTTCGATATCTCCATCATCGAGATATCCGACATCTACGGCGAGAAGCAGTTCGAAGTGCTCTCCACCAACGGGGATACCTTCCTCGGTGGCGAGGACTTCGACAACCGTCTGATCGACTACCTGGTGGACGAGTTCAAGAAGGAGCAGGGCATCGACCTGCGCAACGATCCACTGGCCATGCAGCGCCTGAAAGAAGCGGCAGAGAAGGCGAAGATCGAGCTCTCCTCCACCGAGCAGACCGATGTCAACCTGCCTTACATCACCGCCGATGCCACGGGTCCGAAGCATCTGAACATCAAAATCACCCGCGCCAAGCTCGAAGCCTTGGTGGATGACCTGATCCAGCGCACGATTGAGCCGTGCAAGGTGGCGCTCAAGGATGCAGGACTCACCGCCTCCCAGATCGACGAGGTGATCCTGGTTGGTGGTCAGACCCGTATGCCCAAAGTACGCGAGGCGGTGAAGGCTTTCTTTGGCAAGGATCCGCGCAAGGACGTTAACCCGGACGAGGCTGTGGCTGTGGGCGCAGCCATCCAGGGTGGTGTGCTGACCGGCGAGCGCAAAGACGTGCTACTGCTCGACGTCACCCCGCTCTCCCTTGGCATCGAGACCTTGGGTGGCGTGATGACCAAACTGATCGAGAAAAACACCACCATCCCGACCAGAGCAAGTCAGGTGTTCTCCACCGCCGAGGACAACCAGACCGCCGTGACCGTGCACGTGCTGCAGGGCGAGCGCGAAATGGCCAAGGACAACAAGTCCCTGGGGCGCTTCGATCTGACCGACATCCCGCCGGCGCCACGTGGCGTACCTCAGATCGAGGTCACTTTTGACATCGACGCCAACGGCATCCTACACGTCTCGGCCAAGGACAAGGCCACCGGCAAGGAGCAGTCCATCCGCATCACGGCCTCCAGCGGCCTAACTGAGGAGGAGATCAAGCGCATGGTGCAAGAAGCGGAGGCCCACCGTGAAGAAGACCGCAAGCTGCGTGAACTGATCGAGGCACGCAACCATGCGGACAGCCTAATCCATGCCACTGAGAAGTCCCTCAAGGACCTTGGCGACAAGGTGGATGCAGCCGAGAAGAAGGCCGCCGAAGACGCCATTGCCGCGCTCAAAGAAGCCATGAAGGGCGATGACAAGGCCGCCATCAAAGCCAAGACCGAGGCGCTCGCCAAGGCCTCCGCCGCCATCGCCCAGAAGGCCTATGCCCAAGGCACGGGTACGCAGCCGGGCGCCCAGCAGACCAGCGGTGCTAGCAAGGCGGCCGACGATGTGGTCGATGCCGAGTTCGAGGAAGTGAAGGACACCAAGTAAGACAAGACTGTCGCTTCACGGGCCACAGGGCCCACAGAGAACCTCTCTGTGGGCCCTGTGGCTTGATTGTTCAGGAAACATCATGGCCAAAAAAGACCTTTACGAAATCCTCGGCGTGGCGAAGAACGCCAGCGAGGACGAGCTCAAGAAGGCCTATCGCCGCCTGGCGATGAAGTACCATCCGGACCGCAATCCGGGTGACAAGGACGCTGAGGCCAAGTTCAAAGAGGCCAAGGAGGCCTATGAGATTCTCTCCGACGCACAGAAGCGCGCGGCCTACGACCAGTTCGGCCACGCCGCCTTCGAAGCCGGTATGGGCGGCGCGGGACCGGGCTATGGAGCAGGCTTCGGCGGGACCGGCTTTTCCGACATCCTCGGCGACGTATTTAGCGACCTCTTCGGCGTCGGACGCGGACGCGGCACCCGTGCCTATCGCGGCGCTGATCTGCAGTACAACCTTGAGATCAGCCTCGAAGAGGCGGTGGCGGGCACCACGGTCAAAATCCGCGTCCCCGCCACCGAGCCCTGCACCGCCTGCGGCGGCAGCGGCGCGAAAAAGGGCACCAAGCCTAAGACCTGCCCCACCTGCGGCGGCACGGGCGTGGTACGCATTCAGCAGGGCATCTTCGCCGTGCAGCAGACCTGCCCAACCTGCCACGGCCGCGGCGAGATCATCGAAGAGCCTTGCCCGGAGTGCCGCGGCCAGGGCCGTGTGCAGACGCACAAGACCTTATCGGTGAAGATCCCGCCCGGCGTGGACACGGGCGATCGCATCCGCCTCGGTGGCGAGGGCGAACCGGGAGCTAATGGCGGGCCGTCCGGCGACCTGTTCGTGGTTATTCATGTCAAGCCGCACCCCATCTTCGAACGCCGCGATGCTGACCTCTACTGTGAGGTACCCATCAGCTTCGCTACCGCGGCGCTCGGTGGTGAGGTGGAGGTCCCCACCCTCGATGGCCGAGCCCGTTTGAAGATTCCTCCCGAGACGCAAAGCGGCAAGCTTTTCCGTTTGCGCGGCAAGGGGGTGCCTCCAGTCCGCGGCGGGGCTCCCGGCGATCTGATCTGCCGGGTGCATGTGGAGACCCCGGTCAACCTGACCGAGGCACAGAAGGAACTGCTGCGGCGCTTCGACGAGTCACTCCGTGGCGATCATCATCGTCCACAGGAGCACTCCTGGCTGGGACGAGTGAAGAAATTCTTCGACGACATGCGCGCATAAATCCCCAAGGTCCGGATCACCGGGCCTTTTTTTATCCCTTTGACGTGGAAGCAGAAGGAAACATTGAGCGTTTCCGGCGGTCATTAATAGGCTGTGGACCTTAATCGATTCTTTACGTCATGAAATCTCTCCTGCCCTTTGCCATCCTTGGCTTAGCTATCGGCGGCTTCATGCTGCTCAAGGCCACACGGCCCGCCCCGCCCACCATCACGGTGCAGGAGCGTGTTTGGCACATCGACACCCAGACCATCCAGCCCGCAAGCCTGCGCCCCACCCTGACTCTCTACGGCCGCGTGGAAGCCCCTGATCGCGTGCACGCTGCCAGCCCGGTTAGCGGCCGCGTGCTTGAGGTGTTGGTGCGCGATGGCGAGCAGGTGCGCCCCGGTCAAGTATTGGACCGCATGGATCCGCGCGACCTTGAACCGCGCCTGGCCCAGGCGCGCGCCGATGTGGAGCGCGAGAAGATACGCTACAGAAGCGATCAGGCCGCACTAGTGCAGGAACGACGTCTACTTGCTTTGGCCGAAGATGCCCTCCGGCGTGCCGAGCTGATCCAGGCTCAGAAGCTCGGCTCGCAAGCCAGCATCGACCAGGCGCGTGAGCAACTGGCCCGCGCCCAACTGGCGGTGACCTTACGCGAACAGGCCTTGGCCGAGCATCCCGCCCGCCTAGCCCAGCTGCAAGCGAAACGGGCTGAGGCCGAGCGCGATGCTGCGCGCGGTGAGATCATCGCCCCCTTCGCCGCCCGGATTGGCAAGGTCGAGGTTGCCGCTGGCGACCAGGTGCAGCCCAACCAGACTCTGCTGACCCTCTACCCGTCGGATGCCATCTACCTGCGCGCCAAGGTGCCTGCCCACCTATCGGAGGAACTTCGCGCCGCTCTCCAACGCGATGAGGTACTGATGGCCTATGCTGATTTTGGCGGCAAGCCCCTGCGTGCACGCCTCGAACGCCTTTCCAGCGAGGCCGACGCGCGTGGAGTGGATGCTCTGCTCAGACTGGAGGATCCTATCGGTGTGCCGATCGGTGCCTTCATCAACGCTCAACTTGAACGCCCGCTGGCCCCCAATGTCGTAGACCTCCCCTTTTCCGCCCTGCATGGTGGCAATCGCATCTACCTGGTCAAGGACGGACGTCTTAAGGGTGTGACCGTGCAACGCATCGGTGAGCTGCGCATCAACGGCGAGGCGCGCCTCTTGGTGCATGCAGAGGTGCTCAAACCGGGAGATGTGGTGATGACCACCCACCTGCCCCACGCCATCGACGGGCTGGCCGTCACACCCATCCAGCGCACATCATGAACGGTATCCTCGCGATCTTTGTCCGCCACAAGGTGGCCGCCAATGTGATGATGCTCATCGCCTTCCTGATGGGGCTGCTCGCGATCAACCGGATGAACGTACAGTTCTTCCCCACCTTCGCGTTGGACGTGATTAGCGTACGTGTGGTGTGGACGGGCGCCTCGGCGGAAGACGTCGAGCGTAGCATCACCACCCCGCTCGAAGAGCGGCTCAAGACCGTGGATGGCCTGAAGAGGATGGCTTCCACCTCCGCCCAAGGCGTTGCCAACATCACCCTGGAGCTGGTGGAGGGCACCGATCCTTTACTTGCCCTTGACCAGGTGCGCCAGCGGGTGGACGAATTCCGCAACCTGCCCAAGGATGCAGAAACACCGCAGATCAGCCGCGTCTCGAGCTACGAACCAATTGCCCGTCTCTTGGTGCGCGGCCCCAGCATCGAGGAGCTCCGCCCCTGGGTACGCGAATTCGAGCGGGAACTGTTGGCCCGCGGCATCGACCGGGTGGACATCACTGGCTTGCCACAGGAGCGTATCGCCATCGAGATCCCCTCTGCGGTGCTAGAAACCCTCGGCCAGTCGCTTGTCGATGTGGGTGACCGTATCAATCAACTGGCCCGCGATGTGCCTGCCGGCATGGTTGGCAACCAGGACGGGGCCCGCGAGGTACGTGGACTGGAACAGCGCCGCGATACGCTTGCTTTCGAGAACCTGCCGATAGTCAGCGATGAGCATGGTCTTGTGCGACTTCACGACGTCGCCACCATTCGGCGTGAGGCCCGCCCAGCCAGCTTGAAGCTGTCGGAAAAGGGCGAAACCGTGATCGAACTGCTGTTGCAGCGAGCCGAATCCGGCCATTCGCTCAAAGCCGCACGCATCCTCGATGAGTGGCTCAAGGCCACCCGCCCCCGCCTGCCGCCCAGCATCCAAATCGAAGTTTACGACCAGCAGTGGGAACTGATCCGCGATCGCATCAACCTGCTGCTCTCCAATGGTCTCTCCGGGCTTTTACTTGTGCTGATCATCCTTTACTTGTTTCTGCCTGGACGTGTGGCCTTCTGGGTGGCGGTCGGCATCCCTACCGCCTTCCTTGCCACGTTGGCCTTGCTCATGCTGTTCGGCGGCACCATCAACATGATCAGCCTGTTTGCCCTCATCATGGCACTCGGCATCATCGTCGATGACGCCATCGTGGTGGGTGAGGACGCGGACACCCACCGCAAGATGGGCGAATCGCCTGAACAGGCCGCCCTTGGCGGTGCCCGGCGCATGTTCTGGCCGGTCGCCGCCTCCTCCCTCACCACCGTGGCCGCCTTCCTGCCGCTGATGCTGGTCGGTGGGGTGATAGGCAAGATCCTGTTCGACATTCCTTTCGTGATGGTCATCGTCATCATGGCCTCGCTGCTGGAAAGCTTTCTCATCCTGCCGGCCCATCTGAAAACGGCCTTTGCCCACGAGGCCCAACAAAAAACATCACGCCTGCGGACGTATCTCGATCAAGCCTTTGAACGCTTCCGTGAGCAGCGTTTCCGCCCCATGGTCCGGCTGGCCATCGAATGGCGCGGCAGCACTCTTGCCCTGGCCTTGGCGGCCATGATCCTCGCCGTTGGCCTACTGGCAGGAGGACGTATCCCATTCGTCTTCTTCCCTACCCCAGAATCGCAGGTGGTTTATGCCAATGCGACCTTCGTGGCGGGCACCCCGCGCACGCAGACGGAGGCCTTCCTGCGCGAACTGGAGCGCAGCCTGCGCGAGACCGAGGAGCAGTTCGGAGGGCAGCTGGTACAAATCGCCGTCACCCGACTTGGCAGCACGGTGGCGGCGGCAGGTACGGGCGCCTCGGCGACGGGCGATCAGCTTGGCTCGATGATCGTGGAGATGGTTCCTTCGGAGCGACGCCAAGTGCGCAACGAGACCTTCCTAAACGCCTGGCGCGCCAACGTGCGCATGCCCGCCGGACTTGAGAGCCTCACGCTGACCTCGCGTCAGTCCGGTCCACCAGGGCGCGATTTGACCATCCGCTTAAGCGGCGATGATGCCAACACCCTCAAGACCGCCGCCCTGGAACTTGCGGAGACCCTCAAGGCCATCCCCGGCGTGACCGACACCGTGGATGACATGCCCTTTGGCCGCGAACAGCTCATCTTTCGTCTCACTCCCGCCGGTGAGGCCTTGGGGCTGACCACCGAAAGCCTCGGCTACCAGCTGCGCGCCGCCTTCGACGGCCACCTGGCGCAACTGGTGCAGGTCGGCCAGGACGAGTTGGAGGTGCGGGTACTGCTGCCGCGTGACGAGCGCGAACGGCTGGACGTCTTCGAGCGGATGACTATTCGCCTCCCAAGCGGACCCTCTGCTGGACAGTTCGTCCCGCTCGCTACCGTCGCCGCCTGGGAATCCCGGCGCGGCTTCGAGGCCCTGCGCCACGCCGAAGGCAGGCTCGCGGTGGAAGTCTCCGCTGAGGTGGACAAACACCAAAACAATGCCAATACCATCATCGCCGAGCTGAAAAAGGATGTTCTGCCACGACTCGCCGAGCGTTACGGCATCGAATACAGCTCCGCAGGCCGCGCCGCCGACCAGCGCGAAACCATGGCGGATATGCGCAACGGCCTGATCTTGGGGCTGGCCTTCATCTACCTGATCCTGGTTTGGGTGTTTGGCTCCTGGGGCTGGCCACTGGTGGTCATGACCGCCATTCCCTTAGGCCTTGCCGGCGCCATCTTTGGCCACTGGGTGATGGGCATCGATCTAACCATCCTTTCCATGTTCGGCCTATTTGGTCTCTCCGGCATCGTGGTCAACAACGCCATTATCCTGGTTAGTCTCTACAGCGAGCTGCGCGCCAAGGGCATGAACCTGCACGATGCCCTGATCGAAGCCGCCTGCGGCCGCCTGCGCGCCGTGCTGCTGACCTCGCTCACCACCATCGGCGGCCTCACCCCACTGTTGTTCGAAACCTCCCTGCAAGCCCAGTTCCTGATCCCGATGGCCACCTCCATCGCCTTTGGCCTAGGCTTTGCCACCCTGCTCGTGCTGTTCTTCATCCCCGCGCTGCTGTACATGCTGGAGAGCCTCAAGCAGCGGCTCGGCATAGCGGGTAGCGCTCAGGCCGCTTGAACCCAAAACCAAAAAACACACCCCAGGATTGCTCCTGGGGCGTGTCATGTTTGGCGTATTTCGTAGCTCAGTGGTTGCTGTGATTGCTGCTGCCCAAGCGGTCCATCAGGGCGTAGGCTAGGCCGGAGACGACGAAGGTGATATGCAGGCCGATCATCCACGCCAAATGGCGGTCGGAATAATGATCGACGTGCATGAACGCCTTCAGCAGCTCGATCCCGGAGATGGCGACGATGGACGCGATCACCTTGATCTTGAGGTCAGAGAAGCCGATGTGACCCATCCAGTCGGGACGGTCCTCATGCTCTCCCAGATCCATCTTGGAAACGAAGTTTTCGTAGCCGCTGAAGATGATGATGATGAGCAGATTCATGATCAGAGCCACGTCCACCAGGGTCAGCACCCCGACGATCAGCTCCCCTCCACTGCTACTGCCGATGTTCGCGATCATGCCGAACAGTTCCTTGCCGAACTTGAACAGCAGCAGGGCCATGGCGACCACCAGGCCAAAGTAGACCGGCGCCATCAGCCAGCGGCTGCCGAACAGGCTCTCTTCCAGGAACTTCTCCACGCGCTTCATGGGTTGTCACGACCTCCAATAAAAAGAATTGATAGTCTAACCCAACATCTATAAAAGCCTGGCGACAGACGACCGATAAATCCATGAAATCGGCCCCGGCAGCGACACTGCCGGTGCACCCAACTTCAGGCTGGCGGATGCCGAGGCTATCGCTGAACAGATCAGCGCGGTACAGGCCATAGCCTACCGTCAGCCGGGGAGTCACCGTGGTCTACGGGGCTAGGAACTGATCCACGCCCATCACCGGCAGCACCAACGCCTGGTTCCAGACTGGCAAATGGACGCTGGCTAGTGGCCGCCTGTCCAACGAGGCAGAAGAGCGCGGCGGCAAGGCTGTGTGCGTGATCGGCAAGACGGCGTAGCCGATCTGTTCAAAGCTTCGTGGGACAAAACTTGCGGGTTGAAGAATTTCTCCTGCGAGGTGATCGGGCTTCTGGTGAGCACGGATCAGACGCTCAAGCGTGAGGGGCTCTTGCAGTTCCTGATTAAGGCGGTGGTACTATCCTCGCTCGGCGGGCTGGTCGGCCTCCTGCTCGCCACCTGGGCATCGATCGGGCTCGCGCAGCTGATGAAAGTCCCTATATCTTCAACCTCGGCATCAACCTGCTCGCCTTCCTGTTCTCAGCCGCCATCGGCGTGATCTTCGGTTTTTCCCCACCCGCCGTGCGGCCAGATTCGATCCGATCGAGGCCTTGGGCACGAATGAACATGCCTCGGCTCACAGTGCATTCGGGCATGGGTCACCACGCTCGAGGCGGGCAAGGTTATCCAGCGTCGTTTCGGCAATCGCCTTGAGGGCCTCACGGGTGAAAAATCCCTGATGGGAGGTGATGAGTACGTTGGGGAAGGTCAACAGGCGCTCGAGCTGATCGTCCTGGATGATCTCGTTGGAATGATCCTCGAAGAAGAGGTGTTCTTCCTGTTCGTACACATCCAGCCCTAAAGCACCAATGTGACCGTTCTTGAGGCCGGCAATGATGGCCTGGGTATCAATCAGCGCCCCGCGGCTGGTATTGATCAGCATCACCCCGCGCTTCATGCGCGAGATGCTGTTCATATCGATCAAGTGGCGCGTCTGTGACGTTAGCGGGCAGTGCAGGCTGATGATGTCGCTCTCGGCAAGCAAGGTGTCGCGGTCGACATAGCGCATACCAAGCGCCAGACAGTCCGGGTTTTCCCACGGGTCTGACCCGAGCAGCACGCAGCCAAAACCATGGAGGATGCGGGCGAGCACACTGCCAATGCGCCCGGTCCCGACGATGCCTACCGTCTTGCCATGCATGTCAAAGCCGAGCAGGCCGTTGAGGGAAAAGTTTCCCTCCCGCACACGGTTGTAGGCGCGGTGAATATGGCGGTTGAGGGTCAGCATCAGCGCCACGGCATGCTCCGCCACCGCATAGGGCGAATAGGCCGGCACGCGCACCACCTGGATGCCAAGCGCCCGCGCCGCAGAGAGGTCGATGTTGTTAAAGCCCGCGCAGCGCAGAGCCACCACACGTACCCCCTCTCCCGCGAGGCAGCGCAACAAGTGCTCGTCCAGCTGGTCGTGGACGAACACGCAGACGGCCTCGAACCCTTCCGCCAGGCCGCAGGTCTGCGAGGTGAGGGCGGCCTCGAAGAACTCCAGCTGATGGCCGTGCGCGGCGTTCGCGCTAATCAGGCTATCGCGGTCGTAGGGTTTGCTGCTGAAGACGGCAACGCGCATGGGAGAGGCTCCAGTCGAGGGAAAAGCTTGCCTTAGCTTAACGCGACTTGCGTGATGCTGTCGTGATGCCGTGCCTTAGGCCATGAGCCGGGTGATCGTCGCCTCGGCCGTCGCCCGGTCGATGTTGATCGGCAGTTTAACGTATTCCAACATCCTCTCAGCCGAGTGCCCCTTGCCGACGATCGGCAGCAGGTGGTGTTCGCAGAGCGAATAGAGCTCGATATCCTTGACAATCACCATCTCGTCGTTATCGGCTTCGAACAGCGCGCCGCCCACCACCGGCTCGAGCATCTCGTGGTAGCCCTTGGTGAGAAACTCCATCGCCTTGGCCACGCGCCTCGCGTGTCGCGCAGACCATCGCGGCTCACATCCTCCCCCACGGCGCTGAGAATGACCTCGTAATGCTTTTCCACCAATCCGCTCTCTGCTTTAATCATGTGGCGAATGGGCCAAAAGGAAACACCCGGATTCCTCCGCCCTCCACCAAGGTTATCCCGCCGCGTATGCATGCCGCCATCGAACTTTTGCTGAACCGCCATTCCACCCCCGCAAAGTATCTTGGCGTTCCCGCCCCGGAAGGCGAGCACCTCGATCTGATCCTACGCGCGGCTATGAGCGCGCCCGACCACGGCGCCCTGCGCCCGTGGCGATTTCTTCTGGTCGAGGGCGAGGCGCGCGCCAAACTTGGGGCCCTATTGGCCGAAAGTTTCAGCAGGCAAAATCCTGACGCTCCCCCTGCGCTCATCGAACGACAACGGGAAAAGCCCCTTCGTTCGCCCCTTTTGATCCTGTTGATTGCCCATCTGCAACACCATGCCAAGGTACCGGAGTGGGAGCAGCTCATGGCCGTCGGTGCTGCAGCCGAACATATGCAGCTGATGGCCCAGGCGCTGGGCTATGGCAGCGTGTGGCTGTCTGGCAACATTTGTGGGGATGATTGGTTACGCGACAGACTTGGGCTTCTGCCGAATGAGCGGCTGGTCGGCTACCTTGCCCTTGGCACCCCCACCTGCGCGCCGTCCAAACGCGCACGTCCTGACCCTTGGGCCTTTACCCAGGAGTGGACGGGCTAACGACAGTGCGCACCGGCAGCTTGAGCGACAGTGCCGCCGCGCCGAGCAACAAGAGGCTGGAGGCCACCAGACACCCCTCCAGCCCCCACACTTGGTACGTCCAGCCAGAGAGCACCGTGCCGGCAAGGCGCCCGCCGGCATTGGCCATGTAATAGAAACCCACCTTCATGGCCACCTTGTCGCCTTCCGCATAGGCGAGGATGAGGTAGGAGTGCACGGAGGAATTGAGGGCGAACAGCACGCCGAACAGCAGCAGGCCGCCGACGACGACTGTGGCGGGATCAAGGCCCACGCCGAGGGCCCCGGCCATCGCCACGGGAATGAAGGCCAAAGCCAGCGCCCCCGCCACCAC